>NZKX01000040.1 GCA_002694025.1 Fidelibacterota bacterium
AAAGTATCTGATAAAATTGTGAGTGCTTCTTCTCTTTGTCAAATCATAGAGACAACATCAAGGTTTATTAGCTCAAATGGCAGTGATATAAACCAAGAATTTCTAATGTTGGAGTTTGATCTAAGTGCTACCGCTGCTGATGGAGCTAATCAACAGACGCGAACTTTTGGAGGTATGAGAGGGAACTGTCGTCAAATGGGGATTGAGTTTTTTGATCAGCAGGAAATTTTAGTAAATGCAAATCGCATTGGTGAGCAGGCAATTGAACTACTTAATGCAGATGAATGTCCTTCAGGTACAATGGATGTAGTTATTGCTCCAGATCAGATGATGCTTCAGATTCATGAGAGTATTGGACACGCATTGGAGATTGATAGAATTCTTGGAGATGAAAGAAATTATGCAGGTTGGAGTTTTGTGAAACTTGATGATTTTGGTAAGCTAAAATATGGATCTGATTTAATGAATATTACTTTTGATCCAACATTGGAATCAGAGTTTGCATCCTATGCTTTTGATGACGGCGGTTTAAAAGCAAAGAAAGAATATTTAATCAAGGAGGGTGTTTTACTAAGAGGTCTTGGCGGGCAAGAAAGCCAAATGAGGTCTGGCGTAGATGGAGTTGCTAATTTTCGATCTAGCGGATGGAATCGAGCACCAATTGATCGAATGGCTAATATCAATTTAGAGCCAGGTAAATCCTCCTTTGATGATTTGATTTCTTCTGTGAAATATGGTGTTTATATGGAAAGCAATAAGTCATGGTCGATTGATGACTACAGAAACAAATTTCAGTTTGGCTGTGAGTACGGCAGACTTATTGAAGATGGAAAATTAACAAAGGTTGTGAAAAACCCAAATTACAGAGGTATTTCTACACCATTTTGGAATAGTCTAAAGGGCGTAGGTGGTAATGATACTTTTGGTATTTATGGCACACCCAATTGTGGAAAAGGTGAACCAAATCAAGTAATTAGAGTTGGCCATGCTTCTCCTACATGCCTTTTTGGTGATATTCAGGTTTTTGGAGGAGTTTAATGGAAAAGGTTTTTAATTTTCTAAGTGAGCAACTGTTTACTAATCTTAAAAGCGAAGAATATTTAGTTCTTTCATTTAGTGCAGAAAAAAGTCAATTCATTCGTTTTAACAATGCGCTAATTAGACAAACAGGTTTAGTTGAAGACGCGAATTTAGGGTTGAAGTTCATAGCAAATGGTAGATCTTGTTATGGTGCCTTTACAGTATCTGGAAATAAAGATGTTGATATTAATAGAGGATTAGCTGAGATAAACAGGATGAGAAAAGAATCTGAAGAAATTCCTGAAGATCCCTACCTTGTTTTGCCCAAGAATTCTGGCTCAAGTCATGAAATTAAAAAAACAAATGGGTTACACTTTGACGATTCTGTTGATGCATTGATACCTATTATGAAAGATATTGATTTTGTGGGTATTTGGGTAAATGGAAAAATGTATAGAGGTAATGCTAATAATTTAGGTCAAAAACATTGGTTTGAAACAGAGTCGCATTGCCTTGACTATTCATTGGTAACTTCAACTCATCAAATGGTAAAGGGATGTTATGCTGGAAATGATTGGGATCAAAAGAATTATGAAGAATATGTAAAAAATAGTATAACCAAATTAGAATTAATGAATCGAAAACCAATTAAAATAGATACTGGCGAGTATAGAACATGGTTTGAAGCTGCTGCTGTGGCTGATTTTCTAGGTATGTTTTCTTGGAATGGCATAAGTGAAGCAAGTCTTAGGCAAGGGTGTAGTGGTTTTGGTCGTATGCGACACGAAGATATTAGATTATCCTCTAAATTGTCTTTGGCAGAAGATTTTTCACCAGGTTTATGCCCAAAGTTTAATTCTCAAGGAGAAGTTCCAGTAAAATCATTAGTTTTAATTAATAAAGGTAGATTAGAAAACACCTTAGTTAGTTCTCGATCTGCAAAAGAATATAACCTGCCATCAAATTTTGCGGAGTACGGAGAGTATTTACGTTCTCCAAAAATGGAGTCAGGAAGCTTAAATAAAAGTCAAGTTCTTAAAAAGCTGGATAAGGGGCTTTATCTTTCAAATATACATTATCTCAACTGGAGCGATAATTCAGGAGGTCGAATAACTGGTCTGACCAGATATGCATGTTTTTGGGTTGAAGATGGTGAAATTATAGCTCCAATTAAGACAATGAGATTTGACGATTCTTTTTACAGATTTCTTGGTGATCAGCTTGTAGAAGTTGAGGATAAACTTACAGTGGTTCCTGAGACTAGTACCTATGGAAAAAGGTCATTGGGTGCAACAACCTGCCCGGGTATTCTTGTGAATTCATTTTCATTAACCCTATAGAAATGCTAAAAATGAAGGAAAAGCCTTAGACTTCAATTTTATCTAAAAAAATTGAAGTCTTATAAAAATGATTAATTACCTAGCGCCGCGAATTATCTTGTTTGTTTTCTTTATCAAAGGTTGTGTTGGACCGCCAGACTATAGTGACGGTCTTTTAGAAAACACACCTGCTGTTATAAATGAAAATGATTACTTTTCATTATCAATNCTTGGNGATAATTATACCGAAAATANAGAATGGGACTTGTTAATTAGTGCNNCTCCAACANCGACNCTACTTACAACATTAATAATGAAAGATCTTAATAGNCCTGTTTCTGATTCAAGTTTTTTATTCTTAATAAACGATTTAGGAGATACATCAATGCAAGTCTTAATTATTAACGAATTAATTTTGACTAGTCTGGACTCCATAAATCAAATTGGTGTCCCTTCAAAAGTAGTCTTCAAAGGCGATAATTTTAATGGTAGGCTCGAGTATCAAATCATCATTAATTAATAATACACATTTATTTTTTATAAACTTTCATTAAATCCTAAACAATTAATAATTTGAAGAAAATTCTTTATATACTAGTTCATTTTCAATTATCATATCTTTTTTGTGAGCAGAATAGTGTAGAGGGGTTGCTTTTTAATTCAATCTATGATAAAAAAGGATCTAGTAATAGCGCGACTTCTTTAAGAATACCTTCGAGTAACATAATTTCTTATGATAAAAATCTTTCAGTAGAATTTGATGTTTTTTTTTGGAGAAAGAATCCATTTGGCTTTATTCTTAGCGCAGGGAATACAAATGAACCCAATTTATTTGTATTATCATACTCAGATTATAAAAGCACAGATACAAGTTATATAGAATTGACTTACGCAGACAGGCCATCTATAATTTCAATACCAATATTAGATAAGGAACAAGGTTGGGGACAGTGGAAAAATATCAAACTCTTTTTCGAATCCGAACAGCAAAGAGTTGGATTATCCTTCCAGAATCAAAAAATAATATGGTACAAAGAAAATATACCTCCTAGCAATGAAATGCAATTTGCCTTTGGCTCTACTTCATTTGTTGTGGAACCTCCAAGAATGGCCATTAAAAATATATTAATCAATAGAGATAGTGAAGAATCTATAATTTGGAAATTGAATGAGAATAATGGTAATGTGGCGTCTTCAAATCATGAGAATGGTCGTTCTTGGGATGGCAAAGTTTCCAACGGTGTTTGGATTAAAGAAATGCATAATCATTTAAAGCCAGTTGTATCTCACAAAGTTTATAGTAACAAATTCCAATTTATTGGAGTGGATGACGAAAAAAACGAATTTATATATCTATTAAATGATTCTTTATTTTATTTCAATAACCAATTAGGAAAAATAATAAAAAAACTTCCTTTCTCTTATATTCCTGAAAATAATTTCGTGTATAAATACCACCCAACAAAGAAATTGATATTTGCAACACATGGTGGAGGAGGAGGTCCTATATCTTATTTTAATCAGAAAAAAAACAATTGGGAAAATTATAATGAAGGGTTTACTTCGGATGGTCTTTATTATACAAGTAGCTTTCTCTACAACTATTTAAATCAAGATATATATTCTCTTGGAGGCTATGGCTGGTATGAGCAAAAAAACATTCTCCAAAAATATAATCATAAAAGTATGTCTTGGGAGAAAAAACAGTATGCTACTGAAGACAACAGTTTATTTTTTCCAAGATGCAAGGCTACAGTTGCTTATGACTATGAAAAAGATAAATATTTTCTCTATGGTGGAGGGGGTAACGAAAGCGGAAAGCAGCAACAGGGTTTTAGAGAGCTAAACGATTTTTGGGTACTTGATTTGAATAATCATAAATTTAAAAGGATTTGGAAAGACAGTTCACAAATAAAAGAAAATAATTCTAAGTTTCAGAAAATTGCAATTTCTCCAAAATTTAAGTTAATTTATAAAATTATTGGGGATGAGGGATTAGCAAAAGACAATAGCTTAGTAAAAAACAATGAATTTGAGGTTTTAGTGTCTTCCTTTGAATGGAGAAACTTTAAAAAATTTAAAATAAAAATTAGAGAAGAGAAGGGAACTAATATTAATATTCTTCATTTTCAGAACCTAGATATGACCGATGAACTTTTGGTTATTTATTCTCTAAGAAATTCAAATGAGAACTCAATAGTTTTTTCTACAATAAAAACTCCTTTGATACCTACCTATGTAGAAGAAACTAGCTATGCTAGCATAGTATTGATGTCTTTTATTAGCTGTGGCCTATTATTTTTTTTTCTCACTACAAGATGGTCAAGTTTTAATGGCAGAAGTAGGAAACAAAAAGAACTATCACTTCCATCTAAATTCAAAAATAATTTATCTGAAGATAAAGGACTTTCAATTAAGCTTTTAAATAAATTTGAAATTATAAACAAAGGTAAAACGATTAGTAATAAAGATTGGAAATCAAAGAAGGCTAGAGATCTTTTTGTTCTAATAATTTTAAAAGGAAAAAGTGGAGCGTCACTTGATGAAATTCATAANATATTTTGGCCNNACGTTAGCTTGGAAAGCGCACGAAATAGCAGAGCAGTAGCATTAAGNCACATTCGTAAGATCCTTGCCTCGTATGAGAACCTTTTGGTTTCAGATGAAGAGGTTATTAAGTTTAATAGTAATAATGATGTCTTCATTGATTATAGATATTTGAAACATTTAATTAAAATTTCGAAATGTGATATTAATAATGGCATGTCTGCTTTCTTAATTTTTAATGAAGGTCGGCTAGCACCATCTATTCACTCAAATTGGATAAAGCCATTCAGATCAGAATTGTTTGAACATCTAACCAAGTATGCGAAGGGTTTCGCAGAAAAATTAATTACCAATAAAGATTGGGAAAAATTAGGGTTTATAGGTAATAAATTACTACTTTGGAATTCTTTTCATGATGATGGCTTACGATACTTAGTTTTAGCAAACAGGATGCTTGAGAAAAACGCTTTATCTCATAAAGTATATACAGATTTTACTAAGAATTACGAGATGCAAAGTGGTGAGAAATACCCATTATCTTTTGATAGAATAATTTCAAGCTACAAAACGGAGTGATCCATGAATAAATTAAAATCAAATATCATATTATCATTTATTACTTTTAATCTATTGAATTTTTCATGCTTTCCCTGGGGCATTAGAAATGACGTCGAGTCTTATGCTCAACTTTTTATAGATGTACATGATCTTGGAAGACGAATTACTTTGCATTCCAGTTTTAATGAATTTCTAGGACATATTCCAGACCGTAAATGGGATTCAAGAGTCTATCTTTCTAGAATTGATGATCTTCCAATAGGTAGAGGTTATGGAGATCTTGACAAGTGGGATATGGCCTTGGAAACTGGTTTCATCGATGGCCTAATTCGAAAAGGTTTAATTATAGCTGAAAAGTTGGATCACGTTAGTCCTAGAAATAAATCTGAATTTATTGATACAAGTCCTGAAGATGCATTTTATATGCATGGTATTGATTTAAACGATCTGGGCATTATTAAAAACGATATGCAGGCATCTAGTTTACTTACATATCAGGTTATGGATTTTTCTGAAAGTGATCTTTCTTTGACAATTTATTTAAGGATGATTGATTTAGAATCCATGAAAGTTATGACTTCTGCAATGATTAATATTGGCGAATTTGATGATGCAAAAGTTGCAGAAGAAATAAGTGGATTTAATGAGGCCTATGAGATCATCAAAAATGTTGGTGATTTTCCTAGCTCAATTTTTACTAAATCTGGATCTTTAGCATTATTGAATGCAGATATATTGAATATATCTGGTAAATATAAAAAAGCACCTTCCAAAGAAACAATGGCAATAGAAAATGGTATTATCACTGGATTAATAAATAATGAAAAATACAATGATAATAATCCTATAATTAAAGAAAAGACCAGAGGATTTAAATTGAAATATCCTTCAGTCTACAATAGCATTGTATTTAATACGAACCCTATTATTTATGAGGAATGGTCTGAGTTGTTTAAGGAAACAGATTGTAATTTGTTAATGATGTATAGATTTATGCCAGAAAATGGTCTCTATGTTAAAATAATTAATGTAAGAGATAATGGAAGAATTATTTACTCAAATGCATTCGCTTTTAACGGCAGGGCAGATGAAGGAGTAATTAGCAATCATGATGTAGTTATGAATGCATTTAAAGCAAACATAGATATAAGTCTTTTAAAAAATAAAAGGGTTTTAATTGTAAATGGTGATAAGCAGGCAGTTGAATCAGAAGCATACTTTGAGGATCAGCCGTACTTTAATGAAATGAATCTTTCTATTGAGGAGGGTATGATCACCTCTTTAGTTAAACAAAAAGTATCAATACATGAAAAATTAAAGACTTTATACCTCAAAAGACCATGGATGTACGATAATAAATTGTTTAATCTTAATCCATTATATCTTGACAAGTGGAATCAGCTGGAAGGGTTTGGAGTTGACATATTGGTTGTTTACAATAATCTTATTCCATATCAAGAATTACTAGTCTCAGATTATGATTACAAGAAAGTTGCGGTCGGGATTAGAATTATCGATGTTAAGTCTGGGGACATAATCCAGGTAGGCGAATTAACAAATACTAATTAAGCCTAAGTCAAAAAATAAAAAGGATCAAAATATGAAAAGGGTAGTTATAATTGCAGCTGTATTTATTTCAATCTTGTTTGGAAAAGATTTTACTATCGCAGATCCTCCTATGATTTATATTTATCACTTTGTAAGCTATGATACAACAACTATTCTTCTGCATGGTGGAAAAGACGATGAGAGTAAAAGTAAAGTTTTAAGATTTCCGCATTTTAATAAGAATGATGTTACGCATGGATCTCTTTTTTCTGGTCAAGGTGATAATATACTTTTAGGTAAACCGCTAAATCCGAAATTAATATCATCTATGGTAACTTCAGCAGTAGCAAAGAATCCACATGTCCATATTTCAGGTGAATCCATTCAAAATAGAATGAAAACAGATAATTTTCTTAATATTATCAAATCATATGATTATCCAAAGCGCACTGATTTTGTATTTATTGGTGAGATAAATACTTTAGCATCCCAATATGAAGTAGACTTAAAGTTAATTGATGTTTCAACTCAAAAAATTATAGCTTCAGAATTTTTTAATTTAGAGTTTGATTTATTGAGTAATCTTAGATCTGAAATAAATTCAATTGTTTTTCCGTTAATGGAAAAAATAGTCACACCATTTATAGGCTCAGTTTATATAAGAGTCGATTCTACAAGTAGAAATAAAATTCGTTGGGATGATATCTCTATAAGGCCTTTAAAATCTTTTGTGGGATCTAGAAATCTCGATACTGAAAATTCTGATTATGTTCCTTATTTCACAATGCCAATGCCTTATAATTTCTTTGATACTCATGATGATGTACTATCACAGTATGATTATGATGATTACATGCTAATTAAGGACTATGAAGATATATCTACATTCCTAGCAGGCGATTATAGAATCAAGGCGTTCTTAAAAAATAATGACGACCCGTTCATAACTGATTTTACAGTCACAGCTGGAAATTTGAATGAGATTCATATGAACTTTCCATACCCAAAGGATTCCGATAATGACGGAATAATTGATGAATTAGATGCGTGTCCTTTAATACCTGGCAGGCAAAATGAAAATATTTTATTAAATGGATGTCCTCCTCCGGATTCAATAGGAAATATTACTCTATTAAATATACGCAATGGAATAGGGTTTGAAATTTTAAGGTTATTTGATAGTTCTGATACTTTGATTGCTTGGGGCACCAAGAAAAATAATCAAATAGAAATTGAGTCAGATTACGAATACAATATAAATTTAGAATATAATTCAGTTACAATTTTCGATCTCCCATTAGGAACATATTTACGAAATAGTTATGCAAATACAGAAGAGCGATTTCCAGCAAAAAAGTATGTTAGCCTCTTCTCTGATAGTGATAGTCTCTTTTTAAAAAAAGAAGGTCAAGAAATAAAAACAGTCATTTCCGATCAGGATTTAATTGCTGGAAGAGAAATAATTATATATTTTGATCCTTTCACGCCTGAAATAGATCATAAGTATCGATTATATGTTGATGAATCTTTGTTTGCAGTAACAAGTGTTTTAGGAGAATTACATATCATCGGGATGCCCTTTAATTATGAAGGTAAAATAAAAGTTACTCGCAAAGGATTTGAAGATGCAATTATTGAAATACAGCCTAGTAATAAAAAGTCTTATCACCTTGCAGATTTAACTAAGCCTAAAAATGACTTTAAATCGGTTAGTCCTTTCAAACTAATCCAAAATTTTATTGATTGATTCATACAGCATCTTCCCATGCATGGCAAGCAAGAAATTTGTAATCGCA
>NZKX01000041.1 GCA_002694025.1 Fidelibacterota bacterium
ATCAATAAATATTAATTCTTTTCCTTTGGATTCAGCGACAATACTCCAAGTATTTGCAAAAATAGATAGTACATCTGAGATTCAGGCGATAGGGTTTTCAAATGGTGCTCACGAACTGCGTTATGTACTTTTTGGATCTGAAGGCTTAAATATTGAACAATGGATTCCCGTTTATCAAGGTGTAAACACCATTGGTGAATGGGCCTCTTATAGACTACCTATAGGGAATGATTGGCTAGCCTGGCACGATACCCTTTCTAGTATTAATGAAATACATTTTATTAATGATAATGATGATCAACAAAATGGATCAGGTAATATAAATTTTAGTATGATACGAGACATCACTCCAGACTTACCTATTCCTCCAAAAGTTTCAATTAGTTATGAGCAAATAAATTCGCGTAATGAGCAGGATATGCAATTGGTATCAATTGCCTTCTCAAGCACGGTTCAAGATACCGACTCATACTCTTTTTCCTATTTCTGGGAGTTTGGAGATGGTATAACATCTGAATTACCTAACCCGGTGCATGATTATACTATTGAAGATAACCATAACTATTCTGTCATACTAGTTGTGGCTGATGAGACTGGCAAAAAAGGTTGGGCATCAACATCCATAACAGTTGATCAAGGAAATTCATCATTTCCAATCAAAATTAATTTTGTTGGGGATATTATGATGGGCAGGAGATTTGAAAATGAAAATGGTATAATTACAAATCAGGGAGTTGACGCTCTTTTTGAACCAACAATTGATATCTTAGGGGAGGCCGCAGATGTAACTGTTGCCAATCTAGAAGTACCTCTAACAAATCAAGGATTTCCTCATCCTACAAAAGGGATAGTATTTCGAAGCGCACCTGAAAATGTGAGTGGCTTAATATATGCAGGAATAGATGTAGTTTCCCTTGCAAATAATCATATCCTAGATTACATGGAACCAGGGATGATTCAAACCAAGAACATTTTAAATGAAGCAGGAATCCTTCATTCAGGAGCAGGGCTAAATAGCTATGATGCATATCTGCCAACTTTTAAATCAGTAAAAGGTCAAACAATCGCTTTTTTATCATCTAGCGATAGGACTGGGCAATATAATAATTATCAACCTTTCCTGAACGCTGGAGAAAATAAATCAGGGTTTGCATATATGACTCCTTATTACGTCAAAAAACAAATTGAATCTGTAAAGGATTTTAGTGATATAATTGTTGTAGAAATGCATGCAGGCAGTGAGTATTCTGTATCTCCAGGGTCAGATTATGATTATGTCGAATCACCAGAAAGATTTGAGAATTTAAAAATAAATCCTGCCAGCAAAGCTGGGTTTTTGATTCATCCAAAAACAGGTATGGAGATTGAAGATTACTCATGGCGACTTGATAGACCACAAATGTGGGATAGAGCTATAAGGCACTTTTCTATAGATCAAGGTGCTGATTTAGTGATTGTCCATCATCCACATATTATTCAAGGAATCGAAATTTACAATCAAAGACTTATTGCTCACTCATTGGGAAATTTCATATTTGATTTAAATTATCCTGAAACTTATCCTTCTATGATCCTTAATGTAGATATTGATGAAACCGGTATAGTAGAATCAACCATTCTTCCTCTTTATATTGATGATTACATTACAAAACCTGCAACTGGTGAACTTGCAAATTATATTTTAGACTATATTGCTATGAAATCTAAAGTACTGGATACTTACATCCATGTTGATACAGATAATCATTATGCTGTAGTTACCATAGATTCTAACTCAATGGTGCGAGAGCATACTAATTATTTTTTATACTCCTTTAGCCATGAACAAACTGAAATTAATGGAACAATAGTTCAAAAGTGGGATCCTATGAAAATTAATAGCCCAGGAAGTTTATCTGAATTGATATCTGGGAATGCTGATATTGCTTATTACAGGATTGGAAGAGAAAAAATATGGATGAATAATTTTGAAGATGAAGGGAGTTCTTTATGGAACTTAAATAGTGAATCAGAAACTTTACAGGATTCAATTTTCAGAAGAGGAAAAAAAAGTTTATTACATGAAAGAAGTTTTAATTCACCTAGTAATATTGTTACCAATCTAGAGGATAGAATACCCTTCCGAAATGATCTAGCGCATACTTTACATGGTTATATAAAAACAATTAATGGTAAAGATGTTACGATTGAAGCTCGCTATTTTGATAGTCGCTCAGGAGAAAGTCTATTTACAGCATCAATGCAAGATTCTCTTAACGGGGACGAGAGCTGGAAAAAGTATTGGACAGAAATTCCAAAAGTCGAAGACTCCGAATTTATCGATATACGAATGAATAGCGGAATTCCTGACTCAGGAAATTCACGATCCTATTTTGATGATGTTGGACTAATAGAATGGGATAGTATAAGAAGCGTTTCCAACTTTCCAGTGCCTATTACTTACCCTAATGATTACCACTACATACAATTTTTTACTGAGCAGAGCGATGAATTTTTAGAAATTGAAGTTTCAAATTCAATTATTGGAGATTTAGGCCCTCTCATTTCCATACCTATGGTTACAAATCCCACAATCATCTCGCCAGGATATTTTTATTTTTTTCAGGAATCTAAAGGCCCTGTTGGTGAACTAGAATGGTCTTCTAATTCTGTGATATTTTCAAAGGAAAATTCCCCAATGCTTTTTATTGAAAACTCTGGTCTATATCAAATTTCCTTAAAAATAAAAGGACCATTTGGTGAAGAAAACACAAACACAATATCTGTTGTGGCATTGCAAGATGGTGAACAGCAATATGTTCATGGTGATGTTAATGGTGACGGCATCATAACTGTTGTAGATGCACTTTTATGTGCAAATTACACTTTAGGACTTGTTGACTTCGAACCTGTTGAGTTCCTTGCTGCGGATTTAGATGGGAACAGTTTAATTAATGTACTTGATATATTATTAATATCTGACATTTCAAACTGAGAGGTCATATAATATAATTAATAACGTCCATTAAGTTTGAAACTACTGCGCGACCTGTTTTATTAAGCCTTTTATTATTAACATGACCATGATCAATAAGAATACAATCAATATTTAACTCTTCTGCAACATCACTATCATGATTAGTGTCTCCAATCATGGCTATATCTTCTTTTTGATATGGGAGCTTGTTAATTAACTTCATTCCTTCCTCAATTTTACCACTTGCATATTGATTATCAATTCCAACTATCTCCAAAAAGTAATTTTGCAATTTATGTATTTGAATCCAATCTAATAAATACCTTTCCATAGCCGCTGACAAAATAGATTGAGAAATTGATTTTGATTGAATTTTTCTGAGCAAGTTTTTAGTGCCTTTTTGGAGTTTTGCTTTGTGAAAATTTTTCCCATAATAATCAACAAATTCGTCTCCAGCTACTTCAAATGGCTCTTTCTCGAAGTCGAATCCTAATCTCTTATAATAATCTTTTACTGGAAAGGTAAAAATATTTCTATATTGATCTTCTGATATAGGGTTAAGGCCCCGCTTAATAAGTGCTTGATTAATTCCTTCAACACAAAGCCATCTATCATTTAATAAAGTTCCATTCCAATCCCAAATAATATGTTTATATCTCATACGAAAAGTTCGGGTTCAATTCAATAAAATGGGATAATTTTTATCAATGAAACCTAAATTAATTATAAAACTAACTAAGGTGTTCAATAGAAGACTCCCAGGGAAAAGTACACATGAAAAAATGATAGTTAGACCAAAACAAAAATTTCCAGAAAAAAAAAGAACTCTTCCCGCTGCTGTATTAGTTCTATTGTATCCTGTAAAAGAAAATTGGTATTTCTATTTAACGAAACGAACAAAAACTGTTGCGCATCATAAAGGACAAATTTCACTACCTGGAGGCATGCTTGATGAAGGAGAATCAAGTCAAAATGCTGCAATTAGAGAAACATATGAAGAGTTGGGCATCAAACCTAAAGATATCAACATAATTGGACCTTTAACACCACTCTATATTCCAATTTCTAGTTTTAAAATCTTTCCTTTTGTAGGTTGGATAACAAAGAAAACAAAATTAAATATACAATCCAAAGAAGTTTCGAAAGTTTTTTCTCCATCGATTTCAAGTCTTATAAACCCTCAAAATAAAAAAATAAAAATATCCACTATGTTTGGGCAAAAGGTCAAAATTCCGTTTTTTGATCTAAATAATGAAATAGTATGGGGAGCTACGTCAATGATTTTATCAGAATTTAAAAGTATTTTAAAAGAAATAAAATGAACCTAGGACAATGGTTAAAATCTCTTTCAACAGGAGATCATATTATTTTGCTGATTTTTTATGCTTTTTGCGTGTATTTAAGTAAGGCCTCTCTTGAAAATCTGATCAAAATATATGATAAGAAAAAAGAGTACAGTGAATTCAGAATTCGATTTCGAATTACGCCAATAATGTTACTAAGTCTAGGGTTTCTATATAGCTATATTTTATACAATATCTTTAAAGGCATTTTTGTATTTATGCCATGATTATATTTTTTAAAATCAAAAATATTGATACTTATCAGCTATTAGGCGTGATTGTTACTTTTATAATGATTTATCCAACTCTTTTTTTTCAGGTACAATTCAATGGCAAAAAAAAAGTATAAAATCTTTGTCTTAGATACAAATGTTATACTACATGACTCTACGTGCATTAAAAATTTTGAAAACAATGATATAGTAATTCCTATTTCTGTCCTTGAAGAATTGGATCAATTTAAAAGGGGGAATGAGCAAATACATTTTAACGCTAGGGATTTTCTGAGGCAATTAGATGATTTTTCAGTTAATTCTCTAGATGGAAAATATGGTAATAAAAATGGAAAAATAAGAGTAGTAGTTAACCATAATTGGCATCCAGCTGTTAAAGAAGTTTTTAATGAAGATTGTGCTGACAACCGTATTATCAATTGTGCTTATAAAATTCAGAATGAGAATCCAGATCGTACTGTAGTTATTGTGTCAAAAGATACAAATATGAGACTCAAATCTAGATCTCTTTCGTTAATTGCAGAAGACTACACAACTGATGCTGTTGAACTTTTCAATAACGTTTATGATCCAGCTAGTTTCATTGAAGGAGTAAGTAATTCAGAAATTGAATTAATTGAAAGAAATGGTGGTGTAAAAGTTAATCAATTGGATTCAATAAAAAGACCTCTTCCCAATGAAAATTTCATACTAAGAAATGGAGGGAAATCAATTCTTGTTACTTTTGACCCTTACAAAGATAAGATTGTCCAGCTTGGTACTCAAAATGCCTATGGAATAATTCCAAGAAATGCTGAACAATCATTTGCCCTAAATGTTCTTATGAATGATAGAATTCAACTAGTAACCTTAACCGGAAAAGCAGGTACTGGAAAAACATTATTAGCTTTGGCCTCAGCCCTTGAAAAAAGAAAAACTTACAAACAAATTTTCCTTGCTAGGCCTATTGTCCCCCTCAGTAACAGAGACTTGGGGTTCCTTCCAGGTGATATTGATTCAAAGCTTACCCCATATATGCAACCTCTATTTGATAACTTAGCCGTCATTAAACATCAATTTAAAAAAAGTGATAAACGAATACATAAAATAAAAGAACTACTTGAAGAACAAAAATTATTAATTACACCTTTAGCATATATTCGAGGAAGAAGCCTACAAAAATCTTATTTTATTGTTGACGAAGCCCAAAACCTTACCCCTCATGAAGTTAAGACTATTATTACAAGAGCTGGCGAAGGGACAAAAATAGTTTTTACTGGAGATATTAACCAAATCGACCATCCATACTTAGATAAAAAATCAAATGGAGTATCTTATTTAATTAATCGTATGGAGAAACAAAAAATATTTTCCCATATAAATTTAAGAAAAGGAGAAAGAAGCAAACTAGCAGAACTAGCAAGCGACTTACTATAAAACAAGATTTATTATAACAGTCTAGTTAGATAAAATCTCATCAATCTTTTCCATAGCTTTCTCTTCAACAACCTTTTTTGTTGATTCTTTAACTTGCTCTATAGATTTTGAAGCCGCTTCTTTAGCTTTATCTACATCTTCAGATACTGATTTTTTTAAATCATCTATGGTTTTTGGTACATCTTGCCCAGTGTAACGTAAATAGAACACGTATAAAATGAGTATGATTCCAATGCTAATAACAAGCTTAATAATTTTTTTTACTATTGCGTAAATAAGCAGTATTACTATAATGGCAAAAATGGCTAAATAAATTGGGTTAGATAATGTAGTCTCAAAGAGTGAATCCATGATAAGGCCTTTAGTAAAATAATAAGTTTAGGTTTAAGTGGTTCTGCGTTAATTTTGGTAATGAAATATATTCTTCTGATATTATTCGCATCAAGTATCTATTGCCAATCAAAATATCCATCAGANANNTTGCTTAAATCTACTGAAATTAATACTATAAAAAAAATTGGACTACTGCCAATCTCACTATGGCAACGTATATCTTATAATTCTAATTATTTTAATTGTCAATTTTATCCCAGCTGTTCAAACTACTGTGCAGCTGCAATAAAACAATATGGACTATTGCGAGGTATGATAATCGCTTCAGAAAGGATTACTCGTTGTAATCCGTTTGCGTTTTACTATCATTTAGAGTTGAACAATCCTTTTTACTACAAAGATGGAAGATTAATTGATCCAATAAATCAAAATCATAACTTAAAAACAAAAAAATCTCCTTATCTCGCTTCAGTTTTTTCTGTAATACCTGGATTTGGACGTGCATATGCTGGAAGAAAACTAGACGGTTTGATGGGCCTTTGGACAATATATCTTACCACCAGCTCAGCGATCTATGCCAGGAAAAATAGGAATCAAATTCTAACGCCTTTTTTTTTAGGAGTTGCAGCAATTACTTATTTTGGAGAAATCTATGGTTCTTGGCGGTCAGCTAAATATTATCAGAAGGGCAACAAAGATAATATTTGAGCCACCGAGGAGACTCGAACTCCTGGCCAATTGCTTACGAAGCAACTGCTCTACCAACTGAGCTACGGTGGCAATTTTATTATTAGAAATCTTTAACGCTTAATAAATCAACTTCAAAAACAAGTGTCGAGCCAGGTGGAATAATTTTTCCTGCGCCTTGATCGCCATAACCGAGTTCTGGGGGAATGGTTAATTTTCTTCTACCTCCAACTTTCATTCCTTTAACCCCAAGATCCCACCCTTTGATTACAGAACCAACGCCCAATGTAAATGCAAAGGGAGTTCTTCCCTGCTTCAAAGATGAGTCAAAAATGGAACCGTCCTCTAATTTACCTGTATAATTAACTGTGACTTTATTATATTCAAATGCTTCAGCTCCATCACCTATTTTAATATCTTCAATAATTAATCCATTATCCATTTTTGTATTTTCCTATTGTTATTTAGTTATTTGTTAAAAAACCAATGTAAATTTAATCTGCCATGCTTATCCCACAAAATATATTGATTAAAATAGCCTTTTATTTAATCAGTTTTAGTCCTTTTTTTTCCATCTTTTTTAGTAGTGGTTCCATATTATTTGGGAAAGAGCGTTTAATATTAGAAAGTGCTAATATCTTGGAAAGGAAAATAATCAATAATAAGCCCACAAAAATTATCTCTGGAAATGTAGTTTTTACCAAAGGGCCTCTAACTATAAAATGCGATCAAGGAATGCATTACGAAGAAGAGGCATTAGCAATTCTTTATGGAAATGTTTTAGCGTCGAAAGAAGATTTAATGATTAAGTCTGATACTATTAAATATTTTTCAGAGCAGGATAAGATTTTCAGCATTGGTGATTCCCACGTATGGAATAAAAGCTATGATTTAAAAGCAGACTCTATTACTGTTTACACAAAAATTGATAGTGGTATTGCAAATGGAAATACAAGACTTATACAAAATAACCAAACAATTACAGCAAACAGAATCGAGTATCAAAAAATGGAAAATGATGATGCCGTCTCTTATACATCCATTGGAAACGTAACTATAAAAGACTCTATGAGAACTGCCACTTGCGGCGAAGCGCGTTATAATCGGAAAAAAGAGACTACAGAGCTTTTATTTAATCCTAGAATTATAGATGAATCAAATAGAATTCTTTCTGGAAATAAAATTTCGTTATTCTATGACAATGAACAATTAAATAAACTATACATACCTGAAAGCGCATCGGCAATTAGTTCTGCCTATGGATATAAAAAAAAGTTAAATGATTCATTAAACTATAATGACACTATAAAGTTTATGGATTCTATGAAAGGATCTGAACTACTTGGATTTTTTAATCATGGTAAAATTGATTCATTAAGAATTCATGGCATGGCTCAAACTCTCTATCATATTTTTGAAGATTCAGTTTATCAGGGTAATAACGATGCTTCAGGAGATACAATTATTATGAATTTTAATGATAATGAATTGGAGAAATTAACCATATTAAATGGAGCCAAGGGTACATACACTCCAGATTCAATATCAACCGATATGAAATCCCGTATTGATTATTCAGCTGATTTTATTAAGTATCTATTAAAGGATCAAAAATCCAATTTTAATGGTAATGCCATTATAGAACAAGACGGAACTAATTTAAGCTCTGGATTTATAAAAATAGATTGGCAAAATAGCATGCTCCATGCATTACCTACTTATCAAAATGATACCTTGCAAAAACTAAATCTTCCAATAATAAAGGAAAAAGGTAGAGACCCCATGATTGGAAGTGAAATGACTTACAATCTAAAAACAAAAAAAGGAAAAATTAGAAAAGGAAAAACGAAAGCTGATGATGGGCATTATACAGGAGATCAAATTCGTAATCAATTTGAAAATGTTTTTTTTATTGAAAATTCAACCTATTCAACATGTGATTTAGATACTGCTCATTTTCATTTTGAATCAAAAAAGATGAAAATTATCCAAAATGATTTAGTTATCGCTAAACCTATAATTTTATACATAGGACAAATCCCGATAATTGGTATACCCCTAGGAATTTTCCCACACAAAGGAGGCCAAAGACATTCGGGTTGGATCATGCCCTCCTATGGTGATAACAAAAACCGAGGACAGTATATACAAGGGTTAGGATTTTACTGGGCCCCTAGTGATTATTGGGATACAAAGCTGACTATGGGCTTTGGGGATAAACAGGGTCTTACGTTTAGGAGTAACACTTTTTATCGTGTTAGATATAGGTTTAGCGGAAGCTTGAATTTCTTTGGTAGACAATTTTTATCTTCCGGCCAAAAGGATATTACTAAACTAGGAGAACAACATAGTAAAAGCACTACTATCAAGTGGACACACAAACAAGAAATGCGTAATAATCAATCATTTAATGCAAACGCAACTTATTCAACTAATGGAGATTACAATAAAAAATATGGACTTTCTATTTCCGATCGGATGGATCAGAAAGCTATTTCTAATTTGTCCTATTCCAAAAGATGGCCTAAATCAAAAAATTCATTTAGTGCCAGTTTTTATTCAAATAATGATTTACTCATTAATGAAAAAACAAATCCCGAAAGCAGATTCTATGTAAATCCGACGCGATCAGGAACCCAAATAAATTTAGGAAATAAGAGATTCCCAAAAATTTCATTTAGGCATGGCCAGAGTAATCTCTTTCCTACGTTATCAGAACATAAGAAATGGTACAATAAAATTGCCTGGAACTACACATTAAACTATACAAATACGGAAAGGAACTATTATAAATCAGTGGAAACTGATAGTTCATTTAGTTGGGAAAGATATGATACTGATAGTACTTTGAAAAAATATAATGAACAAAATAATGGATGGATCCATACATCAAGTATTAACGCACCTCAAAAAATATTTAAATACATATCAATAAATCCCAGCCTTAATCTCAAATCTGCTTGGGTTAATAAAACTCAGGAAGGAATTTGGAACGGAACCTCCTTTGATAAAAAATTAAAACCAGGTTTTGCTACAAGGACTACAGGATCATTTTCAATGAATGCAAATACACAAATTTATGGACTTATCGGTATACCGATAGGACCTTTGAAAGCTATAAGGCATATAATTTCTCCTACTGTTGGTTATTCTTGGACACCTGATTTTTCTAAGCCTTTTTTTGGGAAAGACTTAGGATATGTTGAAACAAAAATAGATCCAAATACATCAAAAAATATTTATCATGATAGGTTTGCAGGAACAATGGCTGGTAGCACACCTAAAACTGAGACAAAGTCAATGACTTTTAGCGTGAATAATGTTTTACAGGCAAAAATCAAGAAAGGGGAAGATGAAAAAAAAATTGATTTGCTAAGTTGGAGAATGAATTCAAGTTATAACTTTGCAGCAGACTCAATGCAATTAGCAAACCTTAGATCAAATATTCGTTCTAAATTAGCAAGGAAATTGAATCTTGATTTAAGCATGACACACGATTTTTATTCTTATAATGAAGAAACAAGAAAAAGAACGGGAAAATTGATTAAAAAACAAATTTTTAGAAATTCAGGTAGCATTATCTATCCAAGGTTAACAAACATGCGACTCTCCACCGGATTCCGCATTAAAAGTAAGAAATGGATAAATCCTTCTAGTGAAAAAAGTTTTGAAGAAGATACCACTTTCGTGGAAGATGATTTAGCAGGACCTGGACTAAATAAAACAGAAGAAAAAATAAAAAGTAATCTAAAGAATAAAAACTTATGGAATTCAAATATTAGCTTAAGCTTTAGCTATTCGGCTTTAAACCCTTCTAATATATCAAAAACTTTCTGGGC
>NZKX01000107.1 GCA_002694025.1 Fidelibacterota bacterium
AGCTCTTTAGCATGAAATACTCTATGTCTAGGCACCGTTTTTCCGAGCTTAAACTTTTTTATATCGGTCGAATAACCGTTATTTCCTCCCCAATTCAATACTACATTCACTCTACGTTTAAATCCATCGGCTGTGGCCTTATTTTTAGGCAAACAAGTGGTTTTGGCGTAGGTTTTTAAGACATATTCATAGGTTTCACGTGTCTTAGGTGTCCAATCATGCTTTTCATTAAGGAACTTGGTAACCAGTCTTGAAAAACGAATATACTTTATTTTAGGAGCTGGTTCATAAAATTGTTTTAAGGCATGATATTCTAGTACTGCATGTAATTTATTGGCAGTACTTGGGTTTTTGGTGTGTGTTGGCAGTACAATTCGTTCTCCTTGAATAGTCTTGGAAAAGAAGATATTGCCATAATTGTCTTTGTAAAGGTTGGATTTAAGGCGCATCCTGAACCTCCTCTGCTAGTAATATGCTAGTAACTCATGCAGTGAAAGTGTTTGATTTGCCGTCTAAAGAGAGTCGGAACGACAGGATTTGAACCTGCGACCCCCACAACCCCATTGTGGTGCGCTACCGGGCTGCGCCACGTTCCGAAAAAACTATTTTGAGATTATTAAAAGAATATCTTTCAGCTCATTCTTAATCTTTGAAAGTGTAACTCTGACTTCTTCATTATCTAAACCACTTTCATTAGCAGATTTTGCGACACTCTCCTTTTCTCTAAGAAAATTTCTTGCACCATCAATGGTATACTTTTTTTGATAAAGAAGATCTTTTATTTTTAAAATAACTTCAATATCTTTTTGACGATAGGTACGATTACCTGCACGGTTTTTTGGTGGATTTAATTGAGAAAACTCAGTTTCCCAATATCGAAGAACGTAGGCTTTGAGCTCAGTAATTTCGCTAACCTCACTTATTGAATAGTAAAGTTTTTTAATTGTTGGCGACACCTTTTATTCTCCTATTTACTTAAAGCAATACTTTAATATAAATAGCCACAAACTGTTCTGCAACATAAACTTACAAACTAGAAAACGATTTAAATAAGATGGAAATAATTTGCGGGGTTATAGATAAAAGAGACGGGTCTTCTACTAAAGCCAATCTTACTTGTGTCTTCCCAATATTACTATTTCTGTAAAAGCCCTTCATAGGTGCCAACAATACGGTATATTGATTGTTTTCAATGTTTACAGCACCTTCCTGGGCGCAAAAATTGACAAAGTTGTCGGAATCAAAACTTGTATCTGCTATATCTTTGAAATCTAAAATACAATATATTGAGGCTTCTGGCTCAGATACTATTATTCCAGGCAATTCACTTTTTAATCCTTGATTAATTTTTTTAAAAAGTCTCATGTAGTATGAATTTTGTTTTAAATACCATTTTTTTATTTGACCCTTCGTCTCATGTGCCAATGCTCCAAATATATATTGCCCAATGTTATTAGCACATAGGTTTGCTGTATATTCTGATATAGATTTTAAATGGAACTCCTTACTATCAGTTACTATTCCACCAATTCTTAATCCACATGCATTCCAGACTTTAGAGGCTGATTCTATACTTATCCTAAAATAAAAATTATCAGGAATTATATTCGTGGGTATCTTCCAAATACTAGAAGGATCCTCGTTTTTAAAAACCATAGGCCTATATGCCTCATCGCTAACCAACCAAATATTGCTATGAATACAAATCTTGGCAATTTCATTTAATATTTCTTGATTTAAAAATTGTCCTGTAGGATTATCATAAGGAATCACCACCAGAGCTCGGGGCTTATGTAATTTAATGTGTTCAGATATT
The DNA here is from genome assembly GCA_002694025.1 of Fidelibacterota bacterium. The sequence continues at coordinate 1,817 of NZKX01000107.1, forward strand.
TTTTCAATATCAAGAGGAGTAAATATTCCGTTATCATCTATTCTTCTGTCAGTGCTTATAACCGGAATATTTAATCTTTTTGAAAACTGTAAATAATTAGTATACGCAGGGTCCAACAACATTATTGGGGATTCAGATGAGGGACCACAGACCCCTAGCATCATTATTTCCATTGCTGAAGAGCCGCCATCTGTAATACTAATAAATAAATCCGATACATCAACATCAAGAGCTGATATGGCATTTAAAAATGCAGCCCTAGTTTCTTCATTTCCAACTGTAGAGGTGTAGGGAACCTTACCATTTGAGAAAAAATCATTACTAGAAAGATTATCCATCCTTTTTTTCAATGCTGGATGCATAGGCAAATCAACATTCCCAATTGCTAAATTAATTACCTTAACAATATTTTTATCTGCTCTTTTAGAAAATTTTATTTGAGCCTGCCTTATGGAGGAGGGCTTTCTATTTTTAAAATGATTTGAAACAGATGGCTTCATCATAAGGCTAAAATAGATTGATAAATATTAATAAAAGTAAAACCGACAATAAATTTTGAGACATATTGCCGGTTGTAAATGTTTACTATTTTTTAAAACCTTCGCTTTTTGAAAGGTTTTTTATTCCTNTTATTTTCACCTCTAGGCTTTTTAGGTCTTTCGACATANCCTTCAGGCTTTTCNAGTAGAGCTTTCCTACTNAAATCAAGTCTCCCCTGGTCATCAATTTTGATAAGTTTAACACGCAATTNATCACCCTTACNAAGGATATCNTCAACCTTTTCAACTCTTCGCCACTCTAATTCAGAAATATGGACCATACCCTCTCTTCCAGGAGCAAATTCTACAAATGCGCCAAAAGACATAATCCTACTTACTGTTGCGTCAAATTCCATTCCAACCTCTGGTTCAAAAGTTATGGCCTTAACCATTTCAACAGCTTCATTACATTTTTCAGTATTTTCTCCAGCAATGGACACTAAGCCTTCATCATCAACATTAACTTCACAACTTGTGTCTTCAATAATTTTCTTGATATTTTTTCCACCAGGGCCAATTAGTGCCCCAATTTTTTCAGGGTTGATTGTTAAAGAAATAATTCTAGGAGCATATGGAGATATCTCATTTGCCTCGCTGATAACTTTATTCATTTCTTTTAAAATATGCCTTCTTCCATCTTTAGCTTGGGCTAAGGCTTCTTCCATCAGATCAAATGATAAACCCTCAATCTTTAAATCTAATTGGATTGCCGTAATTCCATCATTTGTACCTGCTACCTTAAAATCCATATCACCTAAATGATCCTCCATACCCAAAATATCGCTGAGTATAGCGTGACGTTTCCCATCCGTTATTAGACCCATTGCAATACCCGCTACAGCAGATTTTATGGGAGCTCCAGCGCTCATCAAAGATAGGCTTCCTCCACATACTGAGGCCATAGAAGATGAACCATTAGACTCCATAATTTCAGAAACAATTCTTACGGTATAGGGAAAATCATCATAGCCAGGCAGGACTGGTTTCAAAGCTCTCTGAGCAAGATTCCCATGACCTATTTCTCTTCTACCTGTAAATCCTATCCTGCCAACTTCTCCTACACAATATGGTGGGAAGTTATAATGCAAATAATACGATTTTTTGTAATCCTCATCCATACTGTCAATAATCATTTCATCGCTTTTAGAGCCAAGAGTTGTTACAACCAAAGCCTGTGTTTCACCTCTAGTAAAAAGAGCAGATCCATGAGTACGGGGTAATATTCCTGTCTCTACGGAAATTTCACGTATGTCAGTTAATAAACGCCCATCACTTCTAACTCCAGTTGCAAGAATTTGTTCCCTAAATTCGTTTTTGAAAAAATCCTCGATAATGGACTTTATATCCTTTTCTTTTTCAGGAAAGGTTTCCTCAAGTTTTAGAACAATACTTTTAACTAATTCATCTTTTGCATCAGACCTTTCTTTTTTATCCTTAATTGAAACAATATCATTAACCTTTGTTCCTAGTAATTTGTTGATCTCGGAGTTTAAACCTTGCTCGGGTTCACTGATTATAATATCATCTTTAACAATTTCTAAGGAAGCAATAAGTTCATTTTGGAGTTCAATGATTTCTTTAATTTTGCTATGTGCTTCTTTTAAGGCATTTATCATATCATTTTCAGACATACAATCTGCCTCTCCTTCAACCATAACGACAGTTTCTTGATTCCCAGAAACTACTAACTCTAGGTCAGATTTTTCCATTTCAGTCCTTGTAGGATTTACAATATGAACTCCATCCACTCTGCCAATTCTGACACTAGCGATGGGACCATTCCATGGTATTGACGAGCACATTAATGCTGCAGATGCTCCAACTCCAGCTAGGACATCAGCCATATTTTCACCATCGCTTTGAAGAACAGTAATGATTACTTGGGTCTCATTTTTAAATCCCTTTGGAAAAAGTGGCCTGATCGGCCTATCAGTCAACCTGGAGGTTAACACCTCGTGTTCTGCAGGCCGAGCTTCTCTTTTAAAAAAGCCCCCAGGTATTTTCCCACCCGCATAATGTTTTTCTCTATATTCAACCTGTAATGGGAAAAAATCTATGTCCTCTCTAGGCTCCTTAGCAGCATTAACAGTAGCTAGAAGCGATGTCTCACCTAAAGTGACTAATACTGAACCATTACTTTGACGGGCAATTCGCCCGGTCTCCAATCGCATAACTTTACCTGCAATTGTTTTTTCTACTTTTTGCATTTTCTCTTCTTTTCTTTGTGAGTGTTAGGTATTTATCCTCTGATTGACAACTCTTTAATTAAATTAACATACGATTCAGAATTCGATCGAATTAAGTATTTCATCATCTTTTTTCTCTTAGAAACCAACATGACAAGACCTCTTCGAGTATGATGATCTTTCTTGTGCGTTTTTACATGCTCTGTTAATTCTCTAATACGATGAGTAAGGATCGCAATCTGTACTTCAGGAGCCCCAGTATCATTGGAATCTTTCCCGAATTGTTCTACATATGTCTTTTTCTCTTCATTGCTTATAGGCATAATATCTCCTATTGATATTTATTTACTAAACCTAAACAAATAAGTTTATCTATTTTTAACTGCTTGATTAATTCTTTCGAGGAGGGAAATTTTCTCTCATCCCTAATTCTCTCTAAAAACTCTATTTCAATCCTTTCCCCATAAAGGTTCAACTCTTTTTCATGAAAAAGATGAACCTCCATAACAAGTTTGTTTTCACCAAAGGTAGGTCTTACCCCTAAATTACACATTCCATAAGTATTAAGTCCAACAATCCTTCCTAAAACTAAATATACTCCATTTTTGGGAAACAATTGGTTATTTTCTTTTGGNTTAATATTCGCAGTTTGAAATGTTAGNGANGCACCTCTACCGGATCCTTGAACAACAGTTCCTGAAATGGTAAAAGGTGTATTTAGTTGAATATTTGCTTTAGNAATATTTCCTAACCTAATTAAANTTCNAATNTTTGAACTAGATATTTTTGATTTATCATCCATTATTGGTTTAATTATTATTATTTCTATTTGCTTATCTTGTCCATAATTTTTTAGAAAGGAGGGCGATCCTTCTCTATTTCTCCCAAAATAATGATTTGAACCTGTTACAATGGCTTTGGGTCCAAAATTGGGCACTATAATTTTCGACATGAAATCTAAGGCTGTAGTATTTGAAAATTTTTTGGAAAAAGTTATAATGTAAACAATGTCAATACCTATATCTTCTATAATTTTTAATTTTTGGTCTAAACTCCTAATCAAAGAAAGTTTTTTTAAATTATCTTCAATTATCATTCTTGGATGAGGGTTAAAAGTAACTAGAACAGATGGTATTTTATAAGTTTTAGATTTTTTTACAACTGTTTTTAAAATTTCCTGATGACCCCGATGTAGTCCATCGTAAGATCCAACTGTGAGTATGGATTTTTCCAAAGGAGTTAAATTCTCTTTTGAGTAGAAGATTTCCATTCAATTTCAAAGTCAGTTATTGAAAGTGATTCATTAATTTTAAAATCACCAACGGCTGTTCTTGTTAACATGCTTAAGTATCCAACAGTCTCTAATTTTTCTGCAATGTCTTTTCCCAAAACTCTTATGTAAGTTCCTTTCGAACATGCAACAGAAAACGAAATACTTTCACTATTAAAATTTTCCAAATTAATCGAATAAATTTTAACCAAAACAGGATTCCTATCTATCACAATATTTTTACGAGCATATTCATAGAGCTTTCTTCCTTTAACCTTCTTTGCTGAATACATTGGCGGAATTTGGTAGTAATCTCCAATAAATGTGGTAAAAACCTGATGAATCTGTTTTTCTTTAAGCTTGGGAACATTTTTTTTCAAAACTATCTTCCCATCTATATCAAGTGTATCAGTTTCAGCTCCTAAAGTAATTGATGCAACATAAGATTTTGTTTGATTACTTATCAAACTAAGAGATTTTGTATCGGAACCGGTACCAATTATTAGAACCCCTTTTGCGAAAGGATCCAATGTGCCTGCATGCCCTACTTTCCTCTCCTTCGTAATACCTTTTATTTTTTTACATACATCGAAGGATGTCCAACCAATTGGTTTATTAAGGTTTAAAATCATTTTCGCTTTTCAATTCCGGTAATTCATTAATAAGACGTTTGATTTTTTCTTGGTAGGAAAATTTTTTGTCATTAAAAAATTGGATCTTTGGGGTAGATCTTAAATGCAGTTGAGGACTCAAAAACTTTTTAAAGGCCCTTTGCTTTTTGTTTAAAGCTATTTCCAATTCAGAATCTGAAAAATTCTGATTAATAACAGAATAATAAATTTTTGCATTTTTTAAATCAGGAGAGATATCAACACTTGTAAAAGTTATAAAACCCAAATAAGAAAGATCTATATTTTTAAGTGCAATTGAGCTAATAATTTCTAAAATTTGTTTTTCTACCCTTTCAGAACGATTATATGGTTTATTGGATGTCAATTCAACTCAAGCTTTCGTTTTACTTCTTTAATTTCATAAACTTCAATGATGTCACCTTCAATAAACTTTTTAACACCTTCTACACCTATACCACATTCTAAACCATCTTTTACTTCTTTTGCATCTTCTTTATGACGTTTTAAAGAATTTATTAACCCTTCAAAAAAAACTTCATCATCTCGAATTACACGTGCCTTGCCATTTCGGATGACCTTTCCTTCAATTACTTTACTTCCTGCTATAAAGCCAACTTTAGGAATTTTAAATTGTGTTAGCACTTGTGCTTTTCCAATACTATTTTCTACTTTATCAGGATCTAACATTCCTTCTAGGGCTAAAGTTAATTCCTCTACTGCCTGGTATATAACATTGTAAGTTCTAATATCTACTCCAGCTTGGTTAGCTTGCAACCTAGCATTAGAGTTGACCTGGACATGAAAACCAATAATTACAGCCCTTGAAGCTTCTGCCAGAAGGACATCAGACTCTGTGACCATGCCCACACTCTTATGAACAACCTTTATACCTACCTCGCTTGTCTTTATTTTTTCTAAAGATTCTGCTAAAGCCTCAACGGAACCATCAACATCTCCTTTAATTATAATAGGAAGACTTTTGACGGATCCTTTCTTGATCAAGGAAGACATTTGATCTAATGAAAATGCAATTTTCTTCTGTTCTATTTCTCGCTTGATACGTTGCCTTTCACCAGAAATACGTTTTATCTGTTTTTCATCTTCAACAACTGCAAATAAATCTGCTGCTTGGGGAACGTTATCAAAACCTTGTATTTGGACTGCATCTGAAGGACCAGCCAATTTTAGCCTAACTCCATTCTCGTTACTAATGGAGCGGACTTTACCTTGATAAACACCGCATATAAAAGGGTCTCCAACTTTTAGGATCCCATGCTGTATCAGTACTGTTCCAACAGGCCCTAGTCCTTTATCTAGTCTAGAATCAACTACTGAACCCTTAGCTGGAACCTTGTAATTTGCTTTCAACTCTAGAACATCTGTTTCTAATAAAAGCCCTTCCATAAGTTTATCGATGCCATCTCCTTTTAACGCACTAATTTCCACGTCCTGTATTTTTCCACCCCATGACTCAACTAGAACATCATTTTCAGACAAAGATCTTCTTACTTTTTCTGCATCTGCTCCAGGTTTATCAATCTTATTGATGGCAACTACCATCGGAACCCCAGCAGCTTTTGTGTGGCTAATAGCCTCAATTGTTTGAGGCATAACAGCGTCATCGGCAGCTACAACCAAGATTACGATATCTGTCACCTGAGCACCGCGCGCTCTCATCGCTGTAAAGGCTTCATGACCAGGGGTATCTAGAAAAGTTAATTCTCTATTATTGTATTTAACTTTATAAGCTCCAATGTGTTGTGTTATACCGCCAGATTCGCCAGATGCAACATTTGTCTTTCTTATATAATCTAAAAGACTGGTTTTACCATGATCCACATGCCCCATTACGGTGACTATTGGTGCTCTTTCTTCACCGTCTTTTAATTCTTCATCAGTTTGATCGATGGTAAAAAGGTCTTCTCCTAAATCTTCAATCTTTTCTGCATTAAAACCAAAGTGATCTGATAAAAGTTCTATCATATCCCAATCCATGCGTTGGTTTTTTGTGACCAACATTCCAAGATCGATACAGGTTTGTATAACATCACTAGATGTAACACTGAAAATTTTAGAAAGTTCTTCAACATTAGAAAATTCTGCAATTTTCATACTAGGTTTTATCTGTGAATTATCGCTTGAGTCATCAATTTTACTTTTAATCTTCTTATATTGCTTTTTTTTAGTTTTTGTATCAATTTT
>NZKX01000042.1 GCA_002694025.1 Fidelibacterota bacterium
GTAGAATCCGTATTTGGTTTCCTAAAAAAACCATTCTCAGCACCTATTACTTCCATTTCAAAAGAATCAAAGTATTTCCTTACCGATTCTACAGCAAGAGAATGCAATTTGTTAGAAATAACCGCCATTTTGATCCGATTTTTTTTAAGATCTGCTAGAACAGGAAGAATCCCATTAAAAATTTTCGTATTTGTGTTTAATTCGCTTTTGTAACGATCACGTACTAAATTAGATAATGAATTAAAATCTCCATTGAAATGCTCAGGAAGACATTTTTTTAGAAGATTTTCTAACCCATTACCAATGTTGTTTTTGTAGAAATTCTTAGATTTTATTTCGAACCCATTGTTAGCTAGAACATAATTGAAAATGTGCTGGATATCACTTAGAGTATCAATTAAAGTTCCATCAAGATCAAATATTATTAATTTTACTCTCATTGAACTTGATTATGAAATTGAGAAAAATAAATACTTATAAACAACCATATCAGGGAGCATACGATACTATGGTCTCTATTATTTCTTATTATTTTTTTCCCATTAGCCAGTTCTAAATCCTTGATATTGGAAACTTCAAAAGTATTAGTTTTATCTTCAAACTCTATCTTAAAGATAATTTTATCATCTTCATTGCCAAGATATTTTCCATAGAGAAGCTCTCCATCTTTTAAAATCAGTTTATCAACTCCGGTTTTCCAATATACACTGTTTTTTTGTACAACAATGTTATCATTGTTTATTTGAGAAAAAATAAGATTAAAGAAGAAAAATAGAGAAAAAGTTCTTTTTAGCATTACTACTATATATTATTTATAATTCTTAAACGAGAATCAACAGCTGTTTAAAAACTAAATATAAACAGACTCTAAATTTGTTGTCTAATATTTTTTCCTGCTTTCAAAACTACCATCCGTATAAACTGTCTCTTCTAATTTTTTACCATTTTTCCTCCAGACGGTCCATGTACCATCTCTGCTACTGCAATTTTCTTCAGAATAATTTCCCTCTTTCCATTTTTCCCCGCTTTCATACCACCAAGTCCAGATACCGACACGACATTTGCCTTTATTAGGTCCCTCAGCCTTTTTTAAACCATTTTCGTACCATAAAGAATAAAGGCCATCTTCTTTACCTTCTTTAAAAGTGGTTTCTTCTGTTTTTTGCCCTTGGTTATCAAAAGTAGTCCAGACTCCTTCTTCTTTTCCATCCACTATTTTACCTTCTTTTGCTTTTGTACCATTTTTGTTAAAAAGAGTATGTAATTCATTTTCACCTTCTTCAAAGATTATTTCTTTTTCCTTTACACCTGCATCATTGTAAATAACTTGCTTTAACTCTTTTCCCAAATCGTAAGTTATTTCTTTTTCTTTTCTACCCTCTTTATTGTATATGGTCCAAAGCCCATCTTTTTCTCCATCTTTAAATTCACCCTCTTCTCTCGACTGATCCTGATTCGCAAGTCTCTCTTCTTCTGCTGCTTTTTCTTTAGCTAATCTTTTGGCTTCCGCTGCTTTCTCTTCAGCTAGCCTTTTGGCTTCCGCTGCTTTCTCTTCAGCTAGCCTTTTGGCTTCCGCTGCTTTCTCTTCAGCTAGCCTTTTGGCTTCAAAAACCTCTTCTTTTGCTAGATTCTCATTTTTTACGTTATTGTTTTTGATATCGGAATCTTTATTATTTTTTGCACAGCCTACAAAAAGAGCTAATGTTGTAAATATGATAAATCTTTTTTTCATAATTATTTTAAGATATAAATATATTTCTAAATTGAATATAGTGAAAATAGCGGTGAATATACCACATTGATTACTTCATTTCTACTTTATTAATCTAGTTGAACCATATTGAAAAAGATAATGTATTACTAAAAAGGATATTGCATGATCTTTTCATTTCATACTTGGACAATAGGTTCATTTAGTTACTTGATATATAGCAATTTATTTGTCTTTTGATGCTCTCCAACTTTCATTACAAAAAAGTAAATACCTGAAGATACTTTTTGTCCATAGTTATCATCAGCATTCCATTTAATAGAGTTTTTACCAGCATATCTTTTTTCGTTAATTAGATGTTTTATAACTCTACCTTGAGCATCAAAAATAGTTAATTCTAAATTTGTATCCTGAGTTAGTATGTATTCAACTGTAGTAGANGGGTTNAATGGATTGGGAAAATTATTTTTAAGANTAAATTTTTCAGTAGAAATACCCCTTTCNATTTCCAAAGTTGTGCATATTGCTTCAGGATCAAATTCTTCCACCGGCAAAGGTGGTTCAAATTGCCATGTATCTAATGGGAAAGTATAATTATTCCATTGACAATTATTATTAATATCTGAATGTTGATATCTCGCTCTAGAGCGACCGAATGCGAAACCACCTCCTTCTTGAACATAAGCCTCTAGCGAAGCATCGTAAAACCCCCAAGTATAAAGCATATGCCATGGAAATGGGCCTGTATATGACTGATCTACAGAATAGGAACCTTCTCCATTACTTATAGCATTAGCTTTGAATCCATCTTCTAAACCTTGAAGATAGGTTAGCCATCGATCTTGAATTGATATGTACACAGTATCTTCTTCTGGGTTAAACCCTTGATTAAGGGCAGCAGACATATCCACAGAAAAAGTAATGGTGATGTCTTGATCTGCTGGAATAACTCCCCCTGCAGGCAAATCGTAATAACCTTCGATACCTATTTCTACAAGATTAGTTTCATCTTCTAGACCAAGGATAAAATTCCTGTTAGCACCACCAAATCGAGGAGAATCTTCCCAGCCTATACCATCGTACAATTCGCCATAAGTATTTTCTAATTGCTCAACAGATGAAGGAGAAAGATCTAAGTAATACTTATACTCCATTTCAGTTAGAGGAAACCCAGTAATGTTTGTTGCTAATGTAAAAATATTTGTTCCAGGAGTACGTGTCATAATACAATTCGATGAATCTTCGCACCCCCATCCATTAAACCCACCTCTTACTTGCATTTGATCCCCTCTAGAAACACTAAAAATATTTAGCCCGCTAGAGTTTTCTTCATCTAACCATTCTGTCATATCTACTGAAAATAATACTGTTTTTGTTATTTCACCACCTTGATAGGGAATGACTATTGACGTAGTTCCTGTAACATAACCATTTGCATCAATAAAAAACACTTGGTTTGGCTCTCCTATAAGGTCTAAAAGCCAAGTCCCCCAACCATCACTACCGTCACATTCATCACAATTGGTTCCATCTCCATTATCTGTTTCTATAACACCCCATTCATAGGAGGCTGGTCCGGATAATTGATCAAGGGTGATTGTCCATATTCCATCGCCACTAACCTCATCACCATTCGAGCCATCATCATACCCCTGTAAAACATCCCAATTAGAAAACCCTCCTTTGAATCGAACATCATGGAATCCATTTCCTTCATCGATCAGAGTTAAAACCACTGTAGCATTTGCAATAGTAAAATTCATAAAAAATAAAATTTTCAAAATTGCTATAAAATTGGATTTTAATTTTTTCTTCACGTCGTAAATATATATATGTTTGTATGACTTCTTATTTTTTCTTGTACTTTACAATACTAGTATATCCATAAAAATCCTCTGTCTCGTTTTCAGAGGTTATTAACGTCAGTATACCATTATCAATACTATAGGTCGCTTGAATAGTATCCTCTAATGCCATTATCTTGATTTTCTCATCCTTAACCATCCATATCCCTCTTCCTTTTTCCTCCTTGCCGTTGCTCATAAAAAAATATGACATAGATCCAGACCTATGAAATGATAAAGTCTCGACAGTTCCATCACTTTGCATAACAATATCCCTATCCTTTTCTTCATTGTAAGTAGTTGTTTCCATCGATAAAAAAACCCAGTCAGCTATTAATTTTAAGTGCTTGTACTTTGATTTAAGTTTGAAAGACCTTTGACTTCCATTAAAAATAAGACCACACAATAATAAAAATGAGATACATTTGAACTTCATAATACGTTCCAAATCTTAAGAGCTTTAAACTAGATCAATTATATATTAAGTACATGAAATATTTTACTTTCCAATTATAGAACTTTTGACCCTTTACCAATGCTAATTATAATCTGAAAAAAGGATTTTAGAAACATTATGAAATGAACCATCGTTGGAAGCATTGCAGAAATGCCCATTATTAAGCCAAAATAAATATTTTGGATATTTTTTGATGGGTTGATTAAAGCATCATTTACCGTGTTTATGTATTTATTTGTTCTTTTATCAATACTTGTTTCATGATCATAGGTTTGAATTATTTGTTCTGTTTGTCCTAAAGTATCAATAAAGCTAACAGCCCATCCTGATACTATAAAAACGAATACAACCCAAAAGGTAGCTAGTATTGCAATAGCTAAATCAATGGATAAATGAGCAATATATACTTTTGTGTTAATAGTTAAAAGTGCCCTGCGAATAATGAAAATAGTTATGAAAAATGATAGACTATCAAATAAAGCACCAAAAATTCCAACTGGAAACTGTACTTTAAAATAATAACTAAATGTTTTACCGAAAACTAGGGAGGGAAATGCGGAAACCATTGCTAACCAATAACATGTAATATTTACTAAAATAAAAAAAAGAAACAAATACAAAAAAAAATGATCTCCTTGAGATCTTTTACTTTCATAAAAAAATAATACCTTTCTTAGGTCTTTTCTCCAAAAATAAATAATTTGATTTATCATTTAATATAATTTTTGGGATTNGAGGGCTTTTTTGACTTCTTTAAATANTACTGAATCACAAATGCTTCTATAATATGTGTTANAAACCAAAAAAAAGTAAGAATAGGAACATATATTTTATAATTTAGNNCTAAAAGGCTAACACCTANCCATGTTAAAAATAAAANTCCTATCGTTTTGGTAACAAAACTTATTGAAGAAAAAATTATGGAATAAATATTACCTTTNTNAATAACTACATAGATNCCAANGCATAAGTGTATTAGGTTTAATAAGATCGGAGATAAAAAACCTAATAGGAAATATTCCATCACCTCATCCAAAACATCTTATAAATAAAAATAATTTCTTGTGCGACTTTTGAAATAACATTAATTGAATATTATGATTTCATTTCATTGAAGATTTGTTTATCAAATAGTTTCATTAAACTTATCTTTAAATTTTTTGAAATACAGAAATTCTGTAAAAAATAACCAAAAGAATGTAAAATTTTATTCATGGTAATAAGTCAGATTTACTATCTTGGGTATATTTTAATTTACAAATAATAGATATTTTTAATGTCTTATTTTATTTAAATGCGTGCTAGTCCTTTGAGTATTGAATCAAATATAATTTTTAGCAAAAAAAAAATACTGCTAAACGACATTGGTCTAGTACAGTTTAGATATAGTAAAAAAGCAAAAAATCTTCGCATTGTAATTAATCATTACTCATCATTGTATGTTGTAATCCCATATTGTTATACCATTAATGATGCAATTGCATTTGTCCAATCAAAAAAAGATTGGATTCATAAAAATAAGATAAAGTTAGCTGGGAAAATTCTCCTTAAAATGGATTTAACTAGCCTTGAATTAGAAAACTTTTGGGATAATAGTAGACAGAAAATGATTTTTTTAGCAAATTTCCACAAATTAAAATTTCATAAGTTAGTTTTCAAAACTCTAAAGTCTAGATGGGGTAGCTGCACTCGAAATAATATAATTTGTATAAATAACATGATCTACTATCTTCCTGAACAATTACAAGAATACATTATGCTACATGAGCTGATGCATACAAAAATAAAAAATCACAGCAGTCTATTTTGGGAAGAACTTGACAGAATCTGTCCCAACTCCAAATTAAAAAGAAAACAACTCACAGATAACTATGCAATTGAATAATTGGAATTTGGAGATTCAATTTTTCATTATCAGCTTCAGAAATTCTTTCTGGAGAACGCTAATTGTCTCTACCACAAAATCTGAATCTTCGTTTAATTTAGGTGCAATACTATTTTTTGGTACTCCCAATACAAAATAGTTCCATATCCTTCTTTGTCTACTTGTTTTCCTTTTAAGCCATTTCTTAATTAGTTTTTTAGCTAATATAATTTGCTCTTGTCTTAAACCAAGCCAGTAATCTTTTTTTATTAAATAATCTTCATTACTCCTAAGAACTTGATCTAAGTCCAAAAGACAATCAAATTTAAATTCATCTATTTCCTTGGATATTTTTAAAGAATTTTGATTAAAATTTTTACTATCAAGGTTATTAATCTCTTCTCTAAGAAATTTTATATAGTCTTTTGAACATGGGAATATTTTATCATAAAGATCTCTAATAACTTGTAGATTATTATTTGTATTTTTTAAATACTCTTGAAAAATCATCAACAGAAAAATATATATTTATTACTTTTTGGAAATCCATGCAATATGATTTGCCAACCCATATTTGTTTTTTACTTCTAATGAAATATTATTTGCATCTACTTCGATAACTTCCTTAAATCCAGCATTAACAAATCTTTCTTTATAATCATAACCACAAGCTCTGCAATGATCAGAATGTCCATATAATTTATCATAGTCCTCTTTAAATACATTTTCATCTTCAATAGTTTTTAGATTTCCTTCAGGGTATATAGGCACAGATGCAATCAATAGACCATTTTCTTTCAACGATTGATATAAATTAGATATTGCAATAAGATCTTCTTTGATATGCTCTAAAACATGCCATATAATAACTAAATCATAATAATTTTTTTTTAATCCTTCTTTTGTTATGTCCTGAATTGTATTTATAAGTCTATTCCCTGTGCAGTCAACCGTATGATAAACTTCTGGCTTAAGATTTGCTTTTACAAACATCACTTCATTTTTTGATGGACCAACGTGTAGTATTTTTTTGTTTTTGTCAAAACTTTTAAGACTGTAATGCAATAAGCGACTTCTAGGTAAAGACTTACATTTAGGGCAATAGTTGTTTAAAAAATATCCTGACCAACCACACATTCCACATATACTCTGATTCCCACTGTAATATATAGAATTAATTTTTGACCATAAAAAGTTTAGTGCACGAGTGGGAATGATTCTTTTCAATAACTTTTCTTTCATGATATCAAAAGAAAGTTGTTAATTTAATAGATTATTGTTTATTCTTTCTAAGTTATAATATGGTCAAATAATAGATAAAAAGCTTGCACAGATCGTGTCTAAAAGGAACAAATTTAGTTAGTCTCTATAAAACTAGCCTCTTTGTAAACCTCTATTAATTAGTTCTTTAAGACATTTTTCAAATACTTCTTTACTTTCTTTAGGATTAGGACTTTCCATTGCATCATTAATTTTTTTTGAACATCTAATTTTAACGTCTAGCATTTCACCAGTCTCATCATCAAGCAACTTAAACTGTTTATTTGAACTAGTTACTGTTTCTCCTTTCCCAAATTTACCTTTAGAAAACTCTTTTTCCAGAGGCAGAAGATTATAAATGAAAAAATCATATTTTTTCCCATTTGTTATAGTCTTCCTTTTNGTAACATTTATATCATCATAGTACATTTTTAATTACTCCAAAAGTCAATTAATATTTCATNCTAACATCNNTTTTATCAAAATTATTTAGGTTCCACGTTTTTTGCACAGGGACCTNTATCAGTCTCGCCTTGTTCAAAATCNACTTTNTGACCTTCNTTTAACGTTTTAAAGCCATCCATTTGTATTTCACTCATATGGACAAATAAATCTTTTCCACCTTCATTTGGTGTTAAAAATCCGTATCCCTTGGCGTCATTGAACCATTTTACAGTTCCTTCCATTTTTTTGCTCATAATACACTCTTCTTTTTTTATTAAAACTTCAAACTCTAATTAACAATACAACAATATATTATATTGCGTTTAAGATAGCTTCAAATGTACATAGCATAAGCCAATAATCAATAAATAAGATAATAAAACTTTACAAATATTATAACGTAACTATTTCTGTATAATTAAATCATTTCTTCATCAATAGTAAATGAAATACCTCTATCTTGTAATCGGTCAATAAGTATCAGTCCGATCCCTGAGGCTGGCGTTAAAACACCATATGCTTTTGGTATTTTATCTTCATTCAATAAAATACTGATTGCTGATTCAGTAAGCATTTTTGCAGTGGCTGAATACCCCGGATCTGTTTTACCAATAATGGTCACGCTGTTTTTTGCTACTCTATCTATTTTACCTATGATTTTCATTTTAAAGAAACCATCCTTCATTTTACGATCTGAAGGGCCCTCTCCTTGTTTAGGCAAAACCATTTTCCTTAAGATCCAGAGCAAGAAATTTGACTTAATCGTGAATTGTAATATACCAAGAGTAATAAGCATTATGAATGCTCTTAAAAAACCATTTAGCCCATTTTTGAAAGAAGACATTTCGTTGTATTCAAATCTATCCCCATAGGAAAATTCTGCGATTGCATTTGTACGTCTTACTATTCTAGTATTTATCCCAGACATTAAAAACGGACAAATCCATTTTTTGATTGTGTTATCCCATCTAATTGACCTTAAAGTTGGCTCCTGCTCATATTTATACATTTTTTTCATTGGATTTAATGAAAAAGAACTATTTAAAATATTTTTTTTTTCTGGGTGTAGATCAACATATTTCATTACATTTATCATACTTGCAATGGTTCCTCCGCTCAGGCCGCCTTTTAATGCCTCAACGTAGAGATTTACCTCGTTACAAACTTTATTATATTTTTTTTGACAGTATCTTTGGAGTAGAAGTACACCTAGATCAGAGGGGATGGAATCGAAGCCACAGCTGTGGATAATTCGACACTTATTTTTTATTGCCTTTTCATGAAACAGATCGATCGACTCCCTGATGAAAGGAACTTCACCTGTCAAGTCACAATAATTTGTACTATTTTTAACACAAGATTCAACTAATGGTAAGCCGTATTTAATATAGGGACCTACTGTGCTTATAATTATTCCACAAGATGACGTCATAGTATCTAGTGATTTAGAATCAAAACTATCTGCGACAAAGGTATCGATTTTTTCTGATTTTGGATTAATGTGGATGAATGACTTTTTTAATTCTTCAAGCTTTTTTTTATTTCTTCCAGCAATTGCCCAAGTAAATTTTGAATTATAAAGTCCATAGTGCGTAATTAAATATTCAAAAACAAGTCTTCCAGTAAAACCAGTTACTCCAAAAACAATTAAATCATATTTTTTTTTCTTCAACTTTACCAACATATTTAGACTATCTTCTATATATTTTATATAAAGATTTACATTGGTAAAAATAAATTTGAATCTTTGTGAAGAAAAATATTTTATAATCTATAAATTTGATAATGCCATCTTTCATTAGGAATAATATTTCTTTTTTAAAACAAAAGTTTTTAAAAATTAAAAAGGATGCTTTTACAAATAAATTTCTTGCTAACGATTATGGAGATTCTAGAGGAACACCAATCACGAGATTTTATATTCAACATTTTTTTTCAAATCTAAAACTTTTTGATTGGGGGGATTCTTTAGAATTTGGGGATAACAGATATACAGATCAATTTGGTCGAAATATTACTAGCATCAAAACGTTCAGATTTTCAAACGAAACAACTACAAATGGTAACATTTTCAATGGTGATATAACCAAATTATCTTCTTTGCCAAAAGAAAGTTTTGATTCCATTATTTGTACGAATGTATTGAATTTTATTTTCGATGTTGAATCAGCTATAAAAGGTATTTATCAAATGCTAAAAAAGGATGGAAAATGTATTGTTACTTTAGATGGCCCGTCTTCTCATGTTAGTAGATATGACATGGAACGTTGGGGTGACTATTGGAGATTTACCAACTTGAGCGCGAAGTTAGCATTTGAACGTTCAAATTTTAAGGTTGAACATTGTACAGTATATGGAAATCCATACGCTTGCTCTGCTCAATTAAATGGATTCTGTCTTCAAGATGTTGATCAATCTAAACTTTTCCCTTCAAATCAAGACTATCAACTATTGATTGCGCTTTGCATTAAAAAAAAGATTTAAGTTTTATATATTTTTGAAATTTTAATTATATGTGGTAGATCTGTAAATATAAATTAATTCTCGGAATGAAATACTTTTGTCATAAAGTTTTGCTGAATTTTTTAATTCAAACAAGATAGATAAACTTTTATTTTTTTTACTTTTAATTACCCTAATTAGTCTTTGGTACAATTGCTCTTTGAAATACTTATTTTTATAAGTTTTTTTTATTACATTAGCTTTTATGATTTTATTAGCCCATCCTAAAACTTCTTGAAACTTATATTGGCATAGAATAGATAGGTTTTGTTCTACAAATGCAATGTGGATTTTTTTTTCATGTTCAGTGGGTTCTATGTCTAGATCTTTCACAAGTTCAATTCTCATTAGATCAATATCTTTTTTGATACTTTCCCAATTACTACCACACATACTATTTGAATGCTTTCTTTGTTTGATTAGTTTTCTATCTAAACGTCCAGCTCTCATACCTGCTTTTGCAAGTCTAATAAATAAATCATAATCTTCAGTTGGCCTCTCTCTATATTGAATACTATATTTATTAAATAATGATTTCTTGCACAAAATTGAAGAGTGTACCATCTCGTAAAAAAATAAATGGCTCAAGGTTTCATCTGGTTTAAAGTATCTTTTTTCATAATCCTGTATGTAATGATCATTTTCATCAATAAAAATAAAATTTGTATCAACCAAATCAATATTATGTTTTTCCAAATATTCTATTTGTAGAAGGAATCTATTTGGATCAGAAATATCATCCTGGTCTTGCCTAGCTATGTATTTACCTTTCGCTGATTTCAATCCCTTATTAAGAGCAAAGGTAATACCCTTGTTTTCGGTGTTGTTTATGATATTTATCCTTTTATCATTAAAAGATTTTAATATCGTTAGAGAGTTGTCTGTTGATCCATCATTTATAATAATGAACTCGAAATTATTAAAAGTCTGATTAAGAATACTGTTTACTGCTTTAGCAAGAAATTTATCGCCATTATATACTGGCATTAAAACAGATACCTTTGGTCTATCAATTTTCATACATCTTTAATTGCAATAACATCAAAAATTTTGAAAACTTCTTTTTAATATTCCATAAAAAATAATAAGAGTCCTAAATTTTTTCAAAAATCATATTATGATTATTACCGTAACCTCTTTTAACAAATGGTTTTGTAAATATGAAAAAGATATATTCCAGAAACCGATAAATAATAAATGGCACATTCCCTTTTAAAGAAGGTTTTGGGATAACTGGCTTTGATTCTAATAACTTAAAATTATGTTTTTGAACTAAAGTAATCAATTCATCCTCAAAGAACTCTTTCACATGTCCACGATATTTATCCGGAGGCAAATTTTGATTATTTTCCCATCTCATTATTGGTTTTTTTAGAATTAATTTAAGTAAGGTATTTTTAGGATTGTGGAAGTTTGGAGTTGATAAAATTAATAATCCATTACTTTTTAAAATTCTTTTTATCTCTGATAAATATTTTTCATATCTAACAATATGCTCAATTACTTGATTTGATAAAACAATATCTACACTTTCACTTTCAATTTTCATATCTAAACAATCACCATAGAGAAAATCAATTTTATCCAAAAATCTTTTTTTTGCATTTTCTAAATCAGGTTTATAATTATCAATTCCAATAATTTTAGCTTTAGGATAATTCAATATTATATCCATTAGGTTTGCTCCTGACCCACAACCTGCATCTACCAATGTAAAATCAACATTTTTTGCATAGTTCTTTAATAAATTAAGATTAATGAGTCTATTTTTATTTTCTTTATTTATTAGGCTTGATTTTATATTAGATACAATTTTTAGCATGATGATTTAAAATACTTAAAATTCAGGTATTAACTGTCTCTATATATTTAACATTATATTTTATAAATAACAATAAATACAGATTAATTTTTAAAATTTAGCCCTAAGGATGAGATTTTTATTAATTATATTTTGATTAGCTTATTCTTATTTTTAGAACAAATGAAAAATGATTCATTCACTCAAAAATTAATTCCAGCTTATATCTTTAATTAAAACCTCATGAAAAGATAATTAGTAATGGTTCAAAAACTAAAAAAGAAGAAATTTTTAATTAATGGCGGGTTAGGCATGATCGGCAGCACCATAGCCAAAATTTTAGTTGAAGCTGGAGCAGAGGTAACCATTGTAGATGCTATGGTGAAGCCATTTGGTGCAAACTTATTTAACATAGATAAAATCAAAGATAAGGTTAATCTCCATTATTTAAATATTAAAAACACTGAAGAAATGAGGAAAGAAGTAAAGGATAAAGACGTCATATTTAATCTTGCTGGACAAATCGCACATAATGATAGCATCATAAATCCCTTGTATGATGCGAAACTGAATTATTTATATCAGCTAAATGTGATGGAATGCGTTAGGCAAGTCAATCCAAATGCTAAAATTATATTTTCAGGCTCTCGTCTACAGTTTGGAAAAATAAAAAATATACCTGTAGACGAGCATCATATTTCTAAACCTGAAACACCATACGCCCTCCACAAGCAAGCTACTGAGAACATGTATCAGTTTTATTATCATCAATACAATAGTGATACTGTAGTTTTTAGAATTGCAAACCCCTTTGGACCACGAGGGCAAATAAAACATTCAAAGTATTCAATCATAAATTATTTTGTTAGACAAGCAATTGAGGGCAAAACAATATCTATTTTTGGAGAAGGGAACCAATTGCGCGATTATATTTTTGTTGAAGATTTAGCAAAAGCATTCATAGCTGCCTCAATTACAAAGAAAAGTAAAGGTCAGGTTTTTAATATTGGATCAGGAGAAGGTACATCCTTTGTTAGTATGGTAAAAAAAATCATCAAGATTGTTGGAAATGGATCTTTTGAAAATATTCCATGGCCAGAAGATTACATTAATGTTGAGACTGGAGATTATATCACAAATATAGATAAAGCAAAAAGTATTTTAGAATGGAAACCTGAAACAGATTTTGAAAAAGGGTTACAAAAGACTGTAACATTTTATTCTAAACATATTTTAAAATATCTTTAATAATTAGGATAAATTTATATTTTTGTAATATTTTTAAAAGTACCTAATAATATTCAGAATTTAGAACATATAAATGATCAACTTGTTTTATTTCTAGTGTAATTGATATTCACATTATAATCTAACAATTCGTATTAAAATTGTACTTATATGTACTAACTTAATTAACATGAATTTCCTATTACATTTATTTGCAAACCAATTCTAACTATGTATCACAATTTTATAAAAAATATTATTTATCCATTGAGCGATAAGTTTATGGGACTAGCAATAAATAAAAATTTGAAAAAAAACAGAAGCCTTCAATATTTTTCATATAAAGAATTGTATACCTTACAGAATAAAAAATTACATAACATTCTCTCTCACTGTAAAGACAATGTTCCCTATTATAAAGATATTTTCAATGAATCTAATTTTGATTTAAAAGGAGATTTATTCCAAGAAATTAAACAAATTCCAATTTTGACAAAAAAGATCATAAAGGAAAATTTTCCACATAATATTATTGATAGAAAAAGAAATATTTATACAACTGAAAAAACTAGTGGTTCTTCAGGAGAACAAGGGGAGTTTCTTTTAGATCGTGAAGCTTTTTCAAAGATTATAGCAGCACAAACTTTATATTGGGAATGGGCAGGTTATAGCTTTGGTAAAAAAGCAATTCAAACGGGCATTAATCCTGAAAGAGGACTAAAAAAATATATAAAAGATAAACTATTATTAATAAAGTATGCTGATGCATTTAGGATAGATTTAAAAACAGTTGAAAAAAATCTTATTCCTTTTAGGAACAAAAAGGAAGTTTTTTTCATTGGATATCCCTCTTCAATTTTTAGCTATGCTAAATTTGCTAAAGAATTAGGGATTAACGACCTTTCATTCAAAGCAATAATTTCATTAGGTGATAAAATGTTTCCTCACTACAGGAGTACTATAGAAAACACTTTTAATACTAAAATATTTGATACTTATGGCGGTGCTGAAGGTTTAATGATTGCAGGAGAATGCTCTGAACATAAATATCATATACTCTCATCGCATGTCTATGTCGAAATTTTGGATACAAATGGAAATAAAGTTCCTGATGGAGAACTAGGCGAAGTTGTGGTTACTGGGTTAGATAATTTTTTAATGCCCTTGATTAGGTATAAAATTGGAGATTTAGCCATTAAATCAAAAAAAATAAGCAAATGTAAATGCGGTCGGTCTCTACCGATCATAGAAAAAATTATTGGGAGAGATACAGATATACTCTACACACCGAAATTCAAAATATTAGTAGTGCACTTTTTTACAGGTATATTTGAACATTTTCCTGAAATAAAGCAATTCCAAGCAGAACAATTAGAAAAGGGAGGAAAAATCCGCATCAATTATATGAAAGGCACCAATTTTTCTGAAATAATTTTAGAGGACATTAGAAATAAAATATATGCTCGTGCCAAAGAAAAATTTCCATTGGAATTTAGAAATGTTTCCGAGATTATACCTTCGCCATCTGGTAAGCCCCAAATCATATTAAGAGCGTATTGAAACCTTGAAGCTTTCTGTATTAATTCCTGCAAAAGACGAAGAAGGTGATATTGAAGAAACTATTAGTAAAATAAGTAAAATACTTACAACTAGTAGTATTAATCATGAGATTATTGTAATTAATGATCACAGTAACGATTCAACATTCGAAATTTTACAACTTTTAGAAAAAAACATTAGAGAATTAAAGATTATAAATAACGAGGATAAACCTGGATATGGGTTGACAATTAGATTGGGGTTAGAAAATTACACCGGTGATATTATAGCAATTATGATGGCTGATGGATCTGACTCTCCGGACGATCTTATGAAATTTTATTTCAAATCTATAGAAAATAATTCGTGCGTATTTGGATCTCGATTTTCATACGGTGGCACTACAAACAACTATCCAAAATTAAAATATGTTTTAAACAGAATTTTTAATAACCTTGTAAGATTAATTTTTCAAATTAATTATAATGATTTTACAAATGCTTTTAAAGTGTACACCAAGGAGGCAATTGAGGGATCAAAACCGTTTTTATCTAATCACTTTAATCTTACTTTAGAACTTCCATTGAAAATAATTATAAGAGGATATAAGTATGAAATTATCCCTAACTCTTGGGAGAACAGAAAAACTGGTATTTCAAAAATGAAGATAAAAGAAATGGGAAGCAGATATCTATTTATTCTATTATACTGTTTAATTGAAAAACTTTTAACAAAAAATGATTATAAAAAGAATAGATAAATTAGTTAAAAGAATTAATAAATCTCACTATTGGGAAATTAAAACAACACTGATAGCCTTTTTTCTTATTCAACTATCATCCTTCCCTAGTTATAATCTCGAATATGATAATTGGAGTGATCAATATGAAAAAAGTTCTAATATTTTTTCAAATCTTGATAGAGCGAGTGGATTCTCCCACAAAGCAAAAATAAATGTTCGTATAACTGTTCCCATTATTATCAAGATATTCAATTTATCACCTTTGGGATTAATATTACTGAAAAATATTACTGGTATAATATTTACATTTTTAATTCTTAAACTTTTCTTCAGAATTGTTGAGGACAGGTATCTTTCCATACTGCTTACTTTTAGCTGTAGTTTTGTAGGTTTTGGTAAAGCCTCTACACTTGATCCTAGTCAAATTTTTGATGGCTTAAGTCTAATGTTAGTTCTTTGTTCTGCTATCTTAAATAATCCTATTTTAATTATGCTCAGTATTGTTTTTGGTTTTTTTAATGATGAGAGAACAATTATTTCAGTTTTTTTGTTTTCTTTATATTATTTTCAATTCAAAACAAAACAAAAACCAGAAAATTATAATCGATATCCTCTTATAGCATTTATAAGCCTTATTTTATTTATTATATGCAGGGCCTATATGCAATTAAAACTTGGTATGGATGCACCAATTGATGGAGTAGGAATTTCATCATTCTTGAGCCAAATTAATTCCATTAGTATTGGTTATTTTATGTTTTTAGAAGGATTTTGGATTATTGTTTTATACTCAGCCTACTTGGTATGGTCTAAAAATAAAACAAATCTTTTGTTTTTCATTATAATGATTTCCTTTCTATTTGGCTCATTATCGTCTTTCTTGGTTTTTGATCATAGTCGGAGCTTGATTTATAGTTTCCCAATAATATTTTTTGGGTTATCCTACATTAAACCGCTCATTAGTTATAAAAAATTGAAAAATCTTGTTGTAGCTGTATTAATTTCATCGATACTTATTCCATCAGTTAGTTTCGGTGGTAAAAGTTCATATTGGACACATTACTCTCTTCCTACTCAATTTATAAGGATGGTTATAGATAAATACTAGTGCAAATGAAACAAAATTTAAAAATTATGATAGCAGGAGGATGTGGTTTTGTAGGTTCGTCACTTGCTCATCATTTCATCCATAAATATTCAAAGTCCAAAATATATATTTTGGATAATTTAATGCGAAATGGATCGGAAATAAACCTAAATAGATTAAAGAATAAACAAATAGTATTTATAAAAGGAGATTTATCTCAGAAAAAATTTTTTGATAATTTACCTCCCTGCGATATTTTTATTGATGCAGCTGCAGATCCTTCTGTTTTGTCAGGAATTAATTCACCAATTTTGGCCTTGATAAGAAATAATTTTATAACCACTATAAATGCTCTAGAATGGTGTGTAAGAACAAATTGTAAATTTATTTTTTTGTCATCAAGCAGAGTTTATCCAATAAGAAACTTAGATAGTATCCCTTATTTTGAATCAGAGACACGGTTTGAGTGGACTGAAAATACTGATATTGAAGGGTTCTCCAATCAAGGAATCAACGAATTTTTTGATCTGGAAGGACATCGATCACTTTATGGAGCATCTAAATTTTCTTCCGAGCTGTTTATTCAAGAATTTGGTGAATTTAAAGATTTAAAATATGTTATAAATAGATGCGGTATGATTGCTGGTCCATGGCAAATGGGTAAAGTTGATCAAGGAATTGTAGCATATTGGCTTTCCTGCCATATCTTTAAAAAAGAATTAAAATATTTAGGATTTTCGGGAAGTGGGAAGCAAGTCCGAGATATTTTACATATATACGATTTATGTAATCTTATTGAAAAACAAATTGTTAATTGGTCTCTAGTTGATAGTCAAGTTTTCAACATCGGTGGAGGAATAAACAATAGCCTTTCGCTATTGGAATTAACAAGATTAGTAAACCGGGTAACCGGTATTTATCTACCAATATCAAAGGATAAAAACCAAAGGCAAGCAGATATTAGAATCTATTTAACCGACAATACAAAAATCAAAGATACTTTAGGATGGGAACCAAGCCTTGATACTGAGACAGTGATTAGCGATACCTTTGAATGGATTAAAGACCATAAAAAAGAACTAAGAGGAATCTTTTAGTGAACACAGTTTTAATTACAGGTTCTAATGGCCTAATTGGAAGCGCTGCTGTATCGTTTTTTGCTTCCAAAGCAGATCTTGTTCTTGGCTTAGATAATAACATGAGAAAACATTTTTTCGGTGACAATGGCGATACAAAATGGAATGAACTAAACTTGAAAAATAAATTTAAAAATTTCATTCCTCATAATGTGGACATTCGAGATGTTGAACAATTAAAAAAAATTTTTAAAAAGTATAATACAGATATAGATCTCATAATTCATGCGGCTGCACAACCCAGCCATGATTGGGCTGCTAACAACCCGATATTAGATTTTCAAGTAAATGCAAATGGTACACTTAACTTACTACAATTGACAAATTTGTTTTCGAAGGATGCTGTATTTATTTTCACTTCTACTAATAAAGTTTACGGAAACACACCAAATCAGCTACCCATGATTGAAAAAGAACATAGATGGGAACTAGATCCTGATCATGCTTTTTACCCAAATGGAATTAATGAAACAATGAGCATTGATAATTCTACTCATTCTATATTTGGAGCATCAAAAGTTGCGGCTGATATCATGACTCAAGAATATGGTAAATACTTTGGATTAAAAACTGGGGTGTTTAGAGCAGGATGCCTAACGGGACCATTTCATTCAGGTGTAAGATTGCATGGATTTTTATCTTACCTTGTGAAATGTGCAGTTTCAAATATTACATATACTATAAATGGTTATAAAGGAAAACAAGTTAGAGATAATTTACATAGTTTTGACTTAATCAATATGTTTTGGCATTTTTTTAAAAATCCTAAAATCGGGGAAATTTACAATGTTGGGGGAAGTAGATATTCGAATTGCTCTTTGCTAGAGGCTATTGATATAGTTCAAAAAATCACAGATAAACATCTTTCTACCAATTATAGTGATAAACATAGAAAAGGAGACCATATTTGGTGGATAAGCGATATCTCAAAGTTTAGGAAGCATTATCCTAAATGGGAGTTTACATATAATCTCGAAAACATAATCATTGAGATTTTTTCTGAATTTAATAATAGATAGAAAACATATTTTTCCAGTTTGATAGATGTTTATGAAAAATAATATTACTTTACTAATATCCATATTGATTGTTGGAATTTTTTTTCTTGAAATATTTGCATGGAAACAAATTAGAAAATTAATTGAACGTAATGGCTATACAAAAAAGCTGATATTATTTTATGATCATTACTACAAGGATTTACATCACCTTGGAAGGTTAAATGAAGCAAATGCACAAAATCCAACATCTTTAATATTTGACAAAGTTGGTGATGGACAATCAAAGGTCATAATCCAAGGGGATTCATGGGCGGAGCAGTTTAGATCAAGTGCTTCCAAAAAATTTTTAAGTAGCCAAAAAAACTTCTCATTTGTTTTAGCTGGAACGGGATCATACAGCCCGAGCATTATGACCTCTCAACTCTATTTACTTCGCAATGATTTTAACTTTAACCCAGAGTTTTTGATTGCGATAATTGATCAAACCGATATTGGGGATGAACTTTGCAGATATAGGTTTTTAAGGAAAAACATAAATGGTAGAATAATTGTAGAGCCAGAACCAAGGAATTCTTTCGAACCAAATGCATCATTTCATGTAATAAATAATTTCAAAATGTTGTTTTCAGATCATTACTCTATTTTTAAGGCAGCCTATTACTTAAGAAATAAAATTATTTACAGAAATAATCTAAAACATTATAAGGTTAAATGTGGTCGAAATCAAATTTTAAAGCCATTAGAGCATGGTTTAGAAAATGACGAAAAGAGATATTTTATTAAAATTTTAAATGATTATTTTAATGAAGCTTTTGCGTCATATGATTTAAAAGAACTTATTATAGTTACACATCCTCACAAGGGTCATTTATTAAATAATTATATAATCGATATTGAATCATTGATTACTCAAGCAAAAAATGAGTCGATACATCAAAATGACATAAAAATACTATCTTTTTCTAAATTCTTAAAAAATAATGATAAAATTAATATTAATAATATTTTCATTGAAAATGATGCCTACTCTCATTTGAAAGAAGAATATTTTTTAATGAAATTTCTTCCTGAGGTAATAGGCCAATTACAAAATAATAACTAATTATATAAATTAACTTTAAACCAAATCTTGTAAATTTTGATTCCAATAGTTCAAATAATTCACAACCAATTGATGATAGATTCATGAAAAAAGAATCATCTAAAGCTCACTTAATTTCAATATTTTCAAACTTTGATTTAAATGGTCACACAATTTTAATAAAAAATATTTCAAAGCAATTGTCTAAAAATTTGATATTGCAACTAATGGAGAAAAAAATAAAAGCGCCTTATCTACAGAAATATCATTCAAGTAGGTTATTTGAATTAATTTATAGACTAACTAAAGAAGGTATAACTAAAAAAGAATATGTAATTGCCTCAAGCATAATACTTATTCTGGAAAGTAGATATAAAGATTACCAGTCAAGATCCAAAGATCAGCCTAAAAAAAACCCTTCTTTCGAATTGATGGATAGTAAGCTTTTCCCTTGTGATAAAATAACTAGTGTTAAAGGAACCGATACATTTACAATTGTAAATTGGAAACAATTAAATATCGAAATTAATGACATCAAACCAAATCAAATAACTTTTAAGAAAATTATAAATGGTATACCGAGTAATCATAAAGTTTTTTATAAAGACCTAAAAGACCTTCATTTGGGAATGACTACAAGATCAATAATAAAAATTTTTGGTTTTCTGGATGCTGATCAATCTTATCAGTACCCACTGAAAAAAAAGGATCAGGTATTTAGATTAAATAAAGCTCTTAAAACTTTATTTAGAATACCCCGTTTAGTTAATCCCTTTTTTTGGAAAAAAAATAGACTGCACACAGATATTACTATTACAGCTTTTGATAATTATGAAACTCCAGTTATACCTTTTTAATCATTACTAAAGAAATCTTCATAACTAGACAAAAAATAGGAATTATATCAACCTACTTTTTAGAAATTACATAACAAAGAGTAATTCTCTATTTATATTATCTTTATACATTTTGAACAACCTAATATGAACATAAATTTCCAAAGTGTTAAAATATATTTAAAAAAATATTTTCAAAAACAATTTTTTAATCCTTCAAA
>NZKX01000043.1 GCA_002694025.1 Fidelibacterota bacterium
ACCAGGATAACAAAACTAGGATTTAGAGATAACGATTGTGCTCAAATATCATTAATTGAATTTGTTGATATTGAAAAAAAAGTTGTCACCAAAAATCAGATTAAAGAATAGTAATTTGACTTTTTAAATAAATCTTGTTTAAAAATTGTCGAATCAAATTAATTAGTTTATTTTTTTTTGTTCTTATATCGTTTGCCTCGCTTTTAAGGGCAAATGAGTTTTACACAAAAGCTTTGTGGATAGTTAGGGATCATGTAACGAATAAATCTTCAATTGATGAGATTATTCAATTTGCTGAAACAAATAACTATAATGTGCTATTTGTACAAATTCGTGGTAGAGGAGATGCTTACTATTCATCTAAATTAGTACCCCGTACTCATTTGTTAAACAATAGCAAATTTGATCCTCTTGAATACATATTAAAACAAGTAAAAGATAAAAACATAAAAATCCACGCATGGATGAATGTGTATTATTTATGGTCATCACATCAAAAGCCCTATCAGGATGATCATTTGCTATTGAATCACCCTGAATGGTTAGATAATAAGACTCCTGATTTTATGGATGTACCTACCATGCTAAACCTTATGAAAAAAAATAAAAAGATTAATGGGGAAGGGTTTTACCTTGCTCCAACTCATCCAGAGGTTGATGCACATCTTCAAAATGTTGTTACTGAATTATTACAAAATTATCAACTTGACGGTATACACTTTGACTACATTCGCTATCATGCTCTAGGATGGGGTATGAATCCAGTTGGTCTGAAAGCCTTTCTAAATCACTCCAGTACTATGCCGGGATTGCCATCACTTAATCTAAAAAATAAACCAAGTTTTTTAGATTTTAAAAAATCAGCTATATCACGCTTTTTAAAAAAATCTTCAATGAGAATTAAAGCATATCAACCAAATTGTACAATTTCTGCAGCTGTCAAACCTAATTTATCATCAGCTCATAAAAACTTTGGGCAAGAGTGGGACTTATGGTTAGATAAAGGTTACATTGACTGGGCTGTTCCAATGAACTACACAAGAGAAAATAAAGTTTTTAAAAATAATATTCTATCTATGAAAAAAAGCTTAAGCCCTGATATGTATAGGAAAATTATCATGGGTATTGGTGTTTATAATCAAGGCATTAAATCTGCTGGACAAAAAGTTGTTGAAACCAAAAAAGATAATTTTGGGGGTATAAGTATTTTTTCTTACACTGTTTTTAAATCTGATCCATCATACTCAAAAAAATTAAATAAATATATGAATTAATAAAACAAAGGCTAAAATGAACAAAAGAGATGTATATCCTCCGATAGGATCAAAAATTAGATGTAAAAATTGGCAAATTGAAGCTGCCTATAGAATGATACAGCATAATGTTTGTAATGAAGTAGCTGAATATCCTGAAAAATTAATTGTTTATGGTGGTAAAGGTAAGGCCGCAAGAAATTGGGATTGTTTTGAATCTATTCTAGAATCCTTAATTAATTTAGAGGAAGATGAAACATTACTAATACAATCTGGAAAACCGGTTGGAATAACAAAGACTCATTTATATGCTCCAAGGGTAATAATTGCAAATTCTAACTTAGTTCCTAAATGGTCTAATTGGGAGCATTTTAATAAATTAGAAAAAGAAGGTTTGATGATGTATGGGCAAATGACTGCAGGTAGCTGGATTTACATTGGCACTCAAGGTATTCTGCAGGGAACTTATGAAACCTTTGTTGCTGCAGCAAAAAAACATTGGGGGGCTAATTCTTTAGAAGGCAAACTTGTACTTACCTCTGGTTTAGGAGGAATGGGTGGTGCTCAACCTTTAGCTGTTACAATGGCAGACGGTGTAGTAATTTGTATAGAAGTAGATTATGATAGAATTCAGAAAAGAATCCAGACTAAATATCTTAATATGTATACTGATTCTATAGATGAAGCAATAGAACTTTCTAAAAATGCTATTAAGAAAAAAANGCCATTATCAATAGGTCTTTTAGGAAATGCTGCNTTATTAATTCCCGAATTTGCTAGTAGGGGTGTTATNCCTGATCTTGTAACAGACCAAACTTCTGCCCATGATGAACTTATTGGTTATATTCCAAGCAATTACTCAATTGATGAGGCTAATAAACTTAGAGTAAATAACCCCGATAAATACATTAAAGAGTCTTTGAAATCTATGGGTAAACATGTAAAAGGTATTCTTAAATTGAAAAAAATGGGGTCAATAGTCTTTGATTACGGGAATAATCTAAGATCACAAGCAAAAAAAGCAGGTGTAAAAGAAGCATATGAGTATCCCGGATTTGTTCCTGAATATATTAGGCCACTATTTTGTAAAGGAATGGGTCCTTTTAGATGGGTTGCCCTTTCCGGTAATAAAGAAGACATTTTTAAAACTGATAAAGAAATTATTAAAATGTTTCCAAATAATATTGCACTTTGCAAATGGATAAAAATGGCACAAGAAAAAGTTACATTTCAAGGTCTACCATCAAGAATATGCTGGCTAGGATATGGCGAACGTTCAAAATTTGGTTTAAAACTTAATGAAATGGTAAGAACCGGCGAATTATCTGCCCCTATTGTAATAGGTCGAGATCATTTAGACTGTGGCTCTGTAGCATCTCCAAATAGAGAAACCGAGGCTATGAAAGATGGCAGCGATACTGTAGCAGACTGGCCTATTTTAAATGCGCTGCTTAATACTGCAAGCGGTGCTTCTTGGGTATCTTTTCATCACGGAGGAGGTGTGGGTATGGGATACTCTTTGCATTCTGGACAAGTTATAGTAGCTGATGGTTCAAAGGAGATGGATTCAAGGCTAGAAGCGGTTTTATCTAATGATCCAAAAATGGGGTTATTTAGACATGCTGATGCTGGGTATGAAGATGCCATAGAAAATTCAAAGGAATGGGATATAAATATTCCAATGCTAGCATAATTAAAATTTGATCCTGGTTAATGAGTTCTTTGAAATTAGGTAATATTGGTAGTTTAGTTACGTTTAGTTCACAATCTTCTAGCATGATATGTCAACATGATGTTGAATTAATTATTGAAAACAGTACGATCATTGAGGTTGGAAAAAAATTAGGTGATGCGGACTTTTTTATTGATTGTAAAAATAATTTAGTTACTCCTGGCTTTGTTGACTCCCACACACATCCAGTGTTTGTTCATACTAGGGAAGATGAGTTCCATATGAGGTTATCAGGGTTGGATTATAATGAAATTAATAAAAATGGTGGAGGTATTTTAAATAGTTCTAGACTTCTGAGAAACGCATCAGAAGCTTTATTAATATCTAAAGTTAAATCCCGGATGGATGCTTTTTTAAAGTTTGGTACAACTACTGTAGAATGTAAAAGTGGATACGGACTTGATACAGATTCTGAACTAAAATCTCTTTCAGTTATTGATAAAGTCAATAAAATGCATGATATTGATATGATTCCCACCTTTATGGGAGCACATGATTTTCCTCTAGAGTATAAAAATAAAAAAGATGCATATGTGGATTTAATCTGCAGTGAAATGATTCCTCAAGTTGCAAAGCAAGGGATTGCCAAATTTAATGATGTGTTTTGTGAAAAAGGATATTTCAATTTAGATCAAAGCAGACATATTTTATTAACTGGTAAAAAACATGGTCTTATTCCCAGAATTCACGCTGACGAATTTTCTTGTTTTGGAGCATCAAAACTTGCAGCTGATCTAAAGGTGTTGAGTGCGGATCATTTAATGGAAATTGATAAGTCAGGAATAGATGCACTTGCCAATAAGAGTATCATAGGAACACTTTTGCCAGGTACAACATTTTTTCTTGGTAAAAAAAAATATGCACCATACCTAGATTTGCAAAAAAAGGGAGTTGAAGTGGCTATTGCTTCTGATTTCAATCCTGGAAGTTGTAATATTCAATCTATGGAATTCATTTTAACACTTTCATGTATTTTTATGAAAATGAATATTCTTGACGCAATAAAGTCATCTACTATCATAGCTTCAAAGTCATTAATGATCGATCATAAAGTTGGATCCATAGAAAAAGGTAAAAAAGCGGATATATTAGTATGGAGAATACCTGATGTAAAAAAAATTCCATACTTTATAAACCAAAACCAAATAAATTTAGTTTTAAAAAATGGAAAACCAGTATTTACTGCTTGATTTACCAATAGAACCTTATGAACTTCGACAAGGCAATTTAAACTGTTTTCAATTATGAAAAATTATTTCTATCATATTCCTATTATTTGTTTTCTAGTCATGAACACTTTGTTTGGAAATTATGCTTTCAAAAAAAAAGTTAAAGAAGTTTGTAAATCTTATAGGATTTCTATTGAATCTTCCCAATTAGAATTAGGAAACAGTGAAGTTATTATCACAATGGAAAGTGGTAGAAACAACTTTGAAATGTATATGTTAGTTGGTTTTGCCTCTGCAGGTCAGGCAATAGCACATCAAAATGAAATGAATTTATCTAATGCATACACTCCTTTAGTGGTCAGTTTAAATATCGCCGTGCCTGCTTCAAGAAATGAGTTTAATACATTCATTGCAAGCTGTAGTTCTGAAATGGCTATTTCGCTTGCAAATGGTAGTATGGACTCTTCTGAGTTTATGCAAGAAATTATGAAAAATATAAAAATTCAATAAGGAGTTATTATGCCAGGTCTTGATTGGGGAACAATTTTTATGCAATATGCCAGAGCAATTGGTTGGTCTATTACCGCGGCTGTTGGTTTTGCATTTGGGATTGGTATTGCACTGAAAGTTTTTGATATGCTTTCAACCGATATTGATGAGTGGGAAGAGATAAAGAAAGGAAATTTAGGGGTTTCTTTAATATTTATATCTCTAATAATTATGGTTGGTTTATTAGTGCATAAAGTTATTTGACTTTAGATTTTGTTTTTATTGTAAAATAATTGACATATCTTTATAAGATTGATTTTATCTGTTCTGTTAAAATCACCTATTTTAACAGAATCAATATCAAGAACTGCCTCAAGATTATTATTATTGAAAATGGGTACTACGATTTCTGATTTTGTTTCTGAGTCACAAGAGATATAGTCATGAAATTTGAGTACATCATCAACAATAATTGTTTTTTCTAGTTTTGCTGCAGTTCCACAAACCCCCCTACCAAAGTTTATGTAGGTGCACGGGATTATTTTTCCGTAGTATGGACCTATTTCCAAAAATTTTTTTCCAACCAAGATATAAAATCCACAAAAATTCCAATTAGAAAATCTTGATCCTAAAATTGATGCGGTTAACGACATTTTAGCCTGAACTGAGAGCGAAAATGAAGTATTGAAAATTGAAAGCAAAGTTTTATAAATAAAAGAGTAGTCTTTAGTTTTCATAATCAAGTAATGATGATGATATACAAGTACATAAGCAAAGGTCCTGCTATAGAGGCTATAAAATTAACGAGGTTGTTATCAATTAACTTATAACCTGAAATAAGTTTAGATCCTTTTTCTGGATTTTCAATAACATTTCCAGATAAAGTTTGATATTTTCTTTGAAGCTTGTCCCCTAGTATAGAGTCTATTGAAGACCCAAAAAATCCGCAAAGAAAAACAACCAAAATTAAATGCACTTCAAGGTTAAAAAAGATATTAGTTAGTAATGCTATTATGCATGAACCTACTAAAGATCCTAATGTTCCATATAATGTAATCCCTCCTGATAATCCATGTGGAACAGATTTAAAAGAAGTTATTGATACGGGCCTTGATCTAGAAAGTTTTCCAAATTCTGTTGCCCATGTATCAGACATTACAGTAGCAACAGAGGCCGCATATAAGTATTGAAAAATAGGATTTGTGTTAAAGTAACTAATAATACATATCAGCAAAGGTATTCCTCCATTGCAAATGACTTGCATTACATTTCTATTAGAATTTTTTGATTTGTTAAAGCTTAGTTTTTTTATTGCTAGGCTAAGAGTTGAGCTTAAAATAAAAAAAGTTGCAAGAAGTATGAAATGGAATAAATAGCCATATAAAAGAAGTAAACATCCCATTATAGTTGCTCCCATAAAGCCACTCAGCGACAGCACCTTTATTTTATAGGATATAAAAAGAAAAAATGTTATTAAAAATAATTTACCAATAAAAATAAGAAACATAATTATGTTTTCGTCTGATAAAAACTTTTCATCTAAAGCAATCATAATTAATATACTTATCAAAGGGACCGATAAATTATCCGATCCTTTTTTACTTGTGATCTCTGAAAGGGTTGAAAAAAAGGCGACAATTAGAATAAATAATAATGATTGGAGATATGGGACATCTTTAAAGAAAAAACTTCCAAAAAAAAGAATGATTATAGTAGTAGATAAAAAAGCAAATGTACCAACATATGTCTTTCTATCATACCAAACCTTGAAATCGCGCCAGGAATTTTTTCTACTCCCAATGTGTCCTGCAATTGAATCTGAAAGGGCAAGTATCAATAAGCTAAGAGTAATGAATATACTTTTATCCCAAAAGAAAAAGACAATTATTGAGTAAGATAAAGGGAAATATATTGTTCCATAAGATTCTCTTTCTTGGGAATGTATCCCATAAAAGGCATTTTTTTTAACTGAAATTAAATTTACCAGTACAAATAATACCCCTAATATTGTTGGATATATATTTGAGGAAAATATTAAAGGAGAAAAAGATATTAATAGTCCTACGATAATATGAATAATTCTCCTATTTACTTCAGGAGATATACTATTTTTATTGTGCATAAAATTACTCAATACTAAAAGAGATAGAATAAGAGCGAATGCGGATAGTAAAAAAATAAAATTAGGTGCAAATACTAGCCATGAATCAGAAAGCATTTAGAAAATTATTTAAATGTAACATAATTGGCAATATTCTATCAAAATTTTATTTTGGTATATTTAGATAATGAAAATTAAAGCATTACGTTTAGTAGAAGTAAATGAATTTGTTAGAAGACAGGTGAAAGGTTCTGGGAAAACATATTCAGAATCATTGAGTTTTAGAGAAATAGCAGAACATGCTCAAGAACAAATGGAAAAAAATATTTTTAAAGCTGGCTATAGAAAAGGAGTTAGAGTTGTTAAAGTTAACAAGTCTCTTGTAGATAAATTTGTGTGTCCCTTTGTAAAAATCACCTCTGAAACAAAATTAGTTTCAAGGTTAATTAAACGTCAATGCAATGAGGAACCATATATCCAAACCAGAGCATTAAATGGAATGTTACTCCAAGCAGGCAAAGTTGAACTTATTTTGTATAGTAACAAAGTATTAAAAGAAAATAATGAAAATTCTACAAACGCAGAATGGGAACTCATAAGCATAAATAGTGTTCCGGAGGGTGTTTCTCATTTACCTATTGGTCCTGTAACAATGATGAGGAATCAACTGAACTTAAATGGAGGTACTAAAGGAAGATATAGTTCAGATGATTGGGCAAAATCTATTAGATTTTATCAAAAATATATCGTTTT
>NZKX01000013.1 GCA_002694025.1 Fidelibacterota bacterium
AAATAATGAAATGTTTAACAGCGACTTTGGTCTTGCCACTTCAAAATTCATTGATTTAAGAACTGAAGAATTAAGAAAAAAGCAGTTTGATAAATCGTTAATAAATATTAAAGAAGATTTGGATAATGATAGTTTAAATCAATTAGTGGAGTGTTATGTAAATATAGCTAATGCAGATGATTTTATTCACGAAAATGAAGTTTATCTAATAAAACAAGCAATTGAAACTTGGAGTTTAGATTTTAATTTAGAAAAACCAACGTCTGGTAAAAAATTAAAGTTAAAAAATTAATATTACCTCGTAAGAGCAAAAAAGAAAGCTTGAGTTAGGTTTGATATATCTCCACTAGCTGTTGCTAAGTTATTCACAGCAGATTTTGCTACTTCAAAATAAACAGCGCCGCCAATCTCAGGATTTTCTTTCACAATATTAGTAAAGTCGTCAAGGCTCAAGACACCATATTTCAAAGGTGTTGTCGAGTGTACATGAGCAGTCCGAATAGCATTATCTAGAACAAGTGAAAACTCTCCAATTCCAAATGCTGGAGCCTCTACAACAAAAACTGTTGATTCTGTAATAGGCTTGGAAGAAGGCCTAGGATTAGTAGTCTCAAGTCGAATAATTGGCTTTCTAGATGTTGCAAAGCCACTAGGAGTTTTTACCATCATATCTTTACTTACTTCTACTTGACCTTGAAATACCAAAACCATGGTGTCTCCTGTATCTCCCTCGTTTAAGAGCTTTTCTTTTGGACCACATTCAAGAATTTCTACAGCATTTGCAATTTTTCCACATAGTTCTAGTGTTACTTTTGAAAAGTGATTTATTTTTTGTATTTGTTCTGCTGTTGGATTCATATATTACCTAAGTACTAACGCACTATGCTTATCATCTATTATATAATCATCTTTAGGATTTATTTCGACCACCACATGTTCATCACTACTAAGACTAATTCCTGCTCCATCTAACTGCTCTTTAATCATATTCCTTATCAAAGGACTTCCACCTTCTCCCATTTGTTCGTCTAAGCTAAATCCAGCTTTGCGAATAGCATAGCCTACTAATAACCAACCATACTTAAACTTAAAAAAAGCTGATATTTTATTATGTGTTTTCCCTGTTAGAGTTTTAGGAATTTTAACTTCTTGTAACCCTTTATCTTCTTCTTCTTTAAGAATTAAATTATCAAAAAACTGAGGAACACCTGGATCTGTAACATGCTTTGCCAGAAGATGAGGAACATGTTCATCTGGAATAACAATTTCATTTGCATTCGCTCTTTGTAGATGAGAAACATTCTCTACATCAAGAACATGTGCAACCACATTACATGATTCTGCTATGGACTTGGCAGTAAGACACGTTAAGACTGTTTTATCTTCATCGGGGTTTTCATGCGGAAGGAGCCCTGAGGAATCAGGTAATATCATAAAGGTCTTGGCTTTGTCTAAAAATGCTTTTTTTAGAGTAGATTCATTTGTGAAGTTTTCAGGAATGTGTGAGATCTCTAGCCTTTCAAAAGAAATTATTGCCCTTTGAATGATTTCCTTATCCATTTCATTTATTAGAATGATAATTGAATTGGCATCCTTATTAGCATCTATAATATTTAAAATTGAAGGAACAGTTTTGTTCCATCCAGCTATAACTAGATGTCCATCGAATTTATTTTCGTCCAAATCATCATCTCCTTTTAATCTTTGTGCAACCAAAACTGATGCAACAGCACCTCCCAACAAGGTTACAACACCAAAATTTAATAACATAATGATAATAGTTAAAAACTTACCTAAATGAGTAACTGGGCTAACATCTCCGTACCCAACGGTAGTGAAGGTAACAACAGCCCACCAAAATGTATGGAAAAAAGTATCTAGCCAATTTGGCTCATCATGACCAAATGTAAAACTACCCTCAACATCACTAATCATATCGTTATAAAACATTTCATATTCAAGAATGGTAAGAGCCATAGTAGATAAAAAAATCANNATNAGCGCCCANCTAGCATACCTNATCAATTCATTCTTNTAGTAAAATGATTTTAATTTAGATATNNTTTTTTTAAAAAATATTNAATNTTCGNTTTTGCTCTTATTCTCNTCGCTTTTNTCAGNNATNGAACTTAAAGCTTCAATTTCAGGTANTTGGTTTAGTTTGTTATAAAGATCTTGGTTTNCACCAATAACACTCTCTAGTTCAGCATCCGAAACTGTANTCTTTCCCAAANNCTCTATTTGGTTTTCATTTTTCATTACAANTGATTTTCAATCTAATTAATTTTACTTGAATAGGTTAAAATTATATATAATTATTTTACAATAAGCAAATGCGATCTTTAAGAATGATATTCTTGCAAAGATTGTACTTTTTTGCTGAGCATTGATGCACGAATAGCCCTCAGGACGGCATTAGCGCCGGACAAAGTAGTTACTATTAAAATACCATGCCTTATACAAGATCGGCCTATTGCTTCTTCATCATATCTAGAACGTGAACCCATCGGAGTATTTATTACCAAATTAATTTGTTTATTTTTAATTTCATCAACGACGTTTGGCCTACCCTCCCCAACTTTAAAAACTTTTTGTACCGATAAACCATTTTTATTTAAGGCATTTGCAGTATTTTCTGTCCCGATTAATTTAAAGCCTAATTCAATGAAATCTCTAGCTATTGAAATAATATTTAATTTGTCCATATCATTGACTGAAATAAAAATTTTCCCTTTATTTGGTAATTTATTACCTGCACCAATACAGGCTTTCCTAAATGATTCGCCTAAAGTTTTTGATAGACCCATTACTTCGCCCGTTGATTTCATCTCAGGACTGAGAAATATCGACTCGTTCGGGAATTTATTAAATGGCAAGACTGCTTCTTTTACTGCTATATACGGATTTTCATTCCAAGGCTTTAATTGAAACTGATCTAAAGTTGCACCTACTGTTAGCTGGGCAGCAATCCTTGCAAGAGGCGTATTAGTAGCTTTACTTACAAATGGAATTGTTCTACTCGCCCTTGGATTAACTTCAAGTGTATAAACTCTTCCTTCTTTGTATGCAAACTGTATATTGATAAGTCCAATTACGTTAAGCTTAAGGGCGAGTGTTTTTGTAACTTTATTTATTTGATCCAAAGCAGAGGAGGTAATTTTATAAGGAGGTAAAACACAAGCAGAATCGCCAGAGTGAATTCCAGCCTCTTCAATATGTTGCATTACTGCCCCAATATATACATTTTTACCATCGCATATAGCATCTACATCAAATTCAAATGCATCCTCAAGAAACTGATCAATAAAAATAGGGTGACCATCAGTTACATCGGCATAACGGGAAATATAGTCAATTAACTGTTTTTCAGAGTAGACAATTTCCATTGCTCTTCCTCCTAAAACATAGCTTGGCCTTGCAAGAACAGGATATCCAATTTTTTCAGCTACAGTTGCAACTTCTTCAATCGTAACACCCGTTCCATATTTTGGACATAATATGGATAGGTCCTGAAGAGTATCTCCAAATTTTTCTCTATCTTCGGCTAAATCAATATTTTCTGGAGAAGTTCCAAGAATTTTTACCCCGTTTTCTTTAAGCACTTTAGCAATTTTTAAAGGCGTTTGTCCTCCAAATTGCACTAAAACACCTTCAGGTTTCTCAAAATCGATAATGTTAAAAACATCTTCGAATGTCACTGGCTCAAAATACAATCTATCCACTGTATCAAAATCAGTACTTACTGTTTCAGGGTTGCAATTTACCATAATAACTTTGTAGCCTTGGTCCCTCAAACCAAAAACAGCTTGAACACAACAATAGTCAAATTCTATTCCTTGGCCAATTCGGTTAGGGCCACCACCTAATACAATTACTTTTTTTCCTTCTAGGGGAGTTATTTCATTATACTGCTCATAAGAGGAGTAACAGTACGGGGTTTTTGCAACAAATTCGGCTGCGCACGTATCGACAACTTTGAAAACAGGAGTTATTCCTTCTTTTTTTCTTAAAGTACGCACTTCAAGCATTGACTTTTTCATCATTTTCCCAATTTGAGCATCAGAAAAGCCATTAACTTTCAATTGTTTGAGTGAATATTTTTCGTCAAACGATGAAATAATTTTAATTTGATTCAGAAACCAAGGATCTATATTTGTTAATTCGTATAACCTTTCTAGGCTTTCGCCTTTTGTAAATGCTTCTCTAATTTTCAATAATCTAAAGCTTGTTGGTATGCGTAACGAATTTAAGTCCAAAGGTCTTGACCGCTTTATGTTTGGATCGCTATTGTTAGAAACTTTAGGCTCGAGACCATCTAAACCAACCTCCAAACTTCTAAATGCTTTTTGTATAGATTCTCTAAAATTCCTTCCGATTGACATTACTTCACCTACGCTTTGCATCTGAACACCAAGATGACCAGATGCAGATGGGAATTTTTCAAAGTTAAATCTTGGAACTTTTGTAACAACATAATCAATTGTAGGTTCAAAAGCTGCCAATGTTTTCCCAGTAATATCATTTGGAATTTCATCTAATGTATAGCCCACTGCCAACTTAGCTGCTACTTTAGCAATTGGAAATCCTGTAGCCTTTGAAGCCAAAGCGGATGATCGGCTTACACGAGGGTTCATTTCTATTATAACACACCGTCCTGTAGTTGGGTTTACTGCAAATTGAACATTTGAACCTCCAGTTTCTACCCCAATTGTACGCAAACATAGAATACTCCAGTTTCTCATCAATTG
>NZKX01000101.1 GCA_002694025.1 Fidelibacterota bacterium
ACATCCTTTTTCAGAAACACATAAACTGATGATTGGTTCTATAGTTCCAAGACCAATAGCATTAGTTTCAACAACTTCAACTAATGGTATCAATAATCTTGCCCCTTTTTCATATTTTAATGGAGTTTGCTCGAAGCCACCTACTATCATGTTTGCTCCAGCAAGAAAGGGGTGGGATGGTAAAGAAAAGGACACTTTAATTAACATTCGTAATACAAAAGAGTTTTCAATAAATATTGTATCTGAAAATATAGGAGAAAAAATGGTGAAATGCTCTACTGATTACGAAAAAGAAGTAGATGAATATTCTAAATCTGGATTGTCACCATTATCATCAAAAAAAATCAAACCACCTATTGTTTCCGAATCAAAAATCAGTC
This sequence comes from Fidelibacterota bacterium, assembly GCA_002694025.1. The sequence goes on from NZKX01000101.1 coordinate 381, forward strand.
TAGAGTGTATCTTAAATCAAATTGTCCAGATTGGGAAAGAGGATGCTGGAAGTGGATTTATTGTAATTGGCACTATAGTATTATTTCATATTGATGATGAAGTATATGATAATGGACGAATCATTCTTGACAAATTGCAACCTTTAGGAAGAGTTGCAGGTAATGGTTATGTGCGATCTACTAATGCTTTTGATATAGTCCGTACAATAAAACCTGATGATTAGATTATTAGTTTTTTGTGTTTAGTTATCTATGGACTATTTAGATCCTAATCTATTAAAAATTAAAAAAGATATCTACAATGCTCAGTGTATTGGCAATGTTGAACCGATAGAGTTTATGATACCCTATCCCTCAATGTGTTCTCTAATTGAAGGACAAAATATTAAATATTCCAAACAAAAGATTATAAATAATCCATCTTTAACAAATCTCGATTTTTACAATTGTATCCAGCGTACAGCAAATTGGTTAGAATCTATTGGAGCAAAACCAAAACAGCCAATTATCATCCCAAATCTAAACTATCCCCAATCTGAAATTTTATTATATGGAATTTGGCAAATGGGTGCGGTGGCTGTAATTAATGCTAACTTAGATCATGGGGAAATAGAGGATCAGTTAGATAATCTAATGTTAATATCTAATAAAACTAATTTATTTAATAAAATAAAAAATTTTGACGAAGAGTATAATCCAAAATACAAACCTAATCTTAGTGAAGAAGCTCTTATCACTTTTGAAACCGGTAACGGAATAAAGCTATCTCATTACAACTTATTAGTTAATGCAAACAGCATTCAAAAAGCTCTTAACATAGAAAGTAGAACAAAAATTTACTGCAATCTTGAACCAGACTCATCTGCTTGGGCAGTATTTAAAGCGATATTACCAATTTATTCAGGAGGTATTTTTGATAACGAAAATCCGGATTTAAGCATCAATATTCAAGATGGTGATTATCTATTACGATATGATATTCAAAACTTGAAAAAATTTTCTAAAAATGATATTGCTATATGTCCAGAAAATACTGCAGCCATTTCTATAGGTACAAAACCAGTTCATCTTACGGACTACTTAATTAGCAATGAAAACTTAAAATTAAAAGGTCATTCCGTAATGATGGGATATTTAAATAACGAATTAAATAAGTTAAGTTTTAGAAATGATTCCTTATATATTAGCTTTTAATCTAAATCTTCCAAGACTTCTTTGGCATGTTCTTTTGGTTTCACTTTACTGTAAGTTTTTTGTATCGTACCTTCCTCGTTTATCAAATAAGAGATTCTAAAAATACCTTCATATTCACGACCGTACATTTTTTTTAAACCAATGGCCTTATATTTCCTTATGGTAGTCTTTTCCGTGTCAGAAATTAAAGAAAAAGGGAACTTTTGTTTTTCACAAAAGTTTTTTTGTGATTTCACTGAATCTGCGCTCATTCCAAGAATCACTGTATTCTTTTTTTCAAATTTATGAAACTCGTCACGTAGCTCTTGGCCTTCAATTGTACAGCCTGGAGTACTTGCTTTAGGGTAAAACCATAACAATACCTTCTTCCCTTTGAAATCAGCAAGGGAAGTTGGATTCCCATCCTGATCGTCTAATTTAAAATCTGGTGCTTTTGTTCCTTCTAATAACATTGATTACTCCACTATTTTTTTATTAATACATTAGACCATTTGATTCTATCATCTTGCGAATTTAACATTTCATTAACAATTTTTAAACCTTTCTTCTGACCATTCCATGTCAACATCTGGTACGCCTTTCGATAGTTGACCCACTTGAATTCGCAGTGCTCTTCTGATAAAGTTACATTTGAATTTCTCACCTCTATTCCAAATACAGGCACTAGATTTATTCTGTCAAAATTAGACTCATAGAAGCTACTTATATGATCAGCTACAAACATCTTGTGCGGTATAAATCCTGTTTCTTCTTCTAATTCTCTTATTGCAGCCTGCCATGCGGTCTCTCCTTTTTCAATCTTTCCTGCTACTCCTTGCCATAAATGCTCATATATTTTTGTTTTTGAACGCTTTAAAATTAAAAACTGTAATTCATCTTCCTTATAATGATATACATATGCATCAATTACTCTAACTATTATTTCCGCCATCACATACCTTTCATATGCTTCATTTCTTGCAGAATTTTGCGAGCCCATTGATCGAATGTAGAGTTGTTGATTTCATTCCTCATAGTAATCATTAGATCTTGATAAAATGCTAGGTTTAATGTCGAAGATATTCTAATTCCAAGTACTTCATTTATATTAAATAGATGCCTAACATATGCTTTTGAAAACTGCCTTCCCCATTTATGAGAGCTGTTAGAGTCTAATTGGGAGAAATCTTCTTTATATTTTTGGTTTCTGATATTTATAACTCCTTTTGAAGTGAAAATATGACCATTTCTACCATTGCGTGTTGGCATTACACAATCAAACATATCCACTCCCATTCTAACTGCATTTATTATGTCTGTTGGCTTTCCAACTCCCATTAAGTAACGAGGTTGCGAGGTTGGAAGAAGCTCTGTACAGAATTCAATAGTTTCCATCATAGCCTGTTTTTCTTCACCTACTGCTAAACCACCTATAGCAATTCCACATTTTGAATAAGGAAGTAATTCTTGAATACTCTGTTTCCTTAGGACATGATCTACCCCTCCTTGCAAAATAGGGAAAATTGTTTGTTCATAACCATATAAAGGCGGATTATCTTTCAACCATTTAAAACACCTGCTCATCCATTTGGAAGTTCTTTCAACTGCATTTTTTATTTTTTTTGAATCAGCATTCCCGGGTGGGCACTCATCGAAAGCCATAATAATGTCTGCTCCTAAATTTCTTTGTATCTTCATTGATGTTTCAGGGGAAAGCATATGCTTAGAGCCATCAATATGGCTTTGAAAATCGACTCCTTCGTCTGAAATTTTATTTAACTTAGCTAATGAAAAAACCTGAAAACCACCACTATCGGTTAAAATAGGCTTTTTCCATGATATAAATTCATGTAAACCACCTGCTTTATGTATGATTTCTATACCTGGTCTAAGAAAAAGATGATATGTATTACCAAGAATAATTTGTGAATTAAAGTACTCAAGTTCTTCAGGAGAAAAAGTTTTAACAACTCCTACTGTTCCAACTGGCATGAATACGGGTGTTTCTATGATACCATGATCATTAATTAACGTTCCCGTTCTAGCTCTGGATCGGGAGTCGGTTTTTTTTTCATTAAAAATCAAATTTTATTGAAAGAGTATCTTAAAAGCTTGTTTAACATTTTTGACAGGATACAAGTCTATGTTTTTACTTTTTAGTTTATCTTTTTTACTAAAATATGGAACTATAGCTTGTTTAAAACCTAAGGATAATGCCTCTGTTATTCTGCGGTCTAGGTTGCTAATAGATCTCACTTCGCCAGTAAGTCCTACTTCGCCACAGAGAATAATATTTTTTTCTATATATTTATCCATAGTACTAGAGGCAATTGCAGATATAATTGATAAATCTGCTGCAGGATCATCTATTTTAAGGCCTCCGACTAAATTTACAAAAATATCTTTAGTCCCCATAGAAAGTCCAATTCTTTTTTCTAGAACGGCTGTTAGCATACCTAAACGTTTGTAATTAAATCCCGTTACGTTTCTTTGTGGAGCGTTGTAATTAGTATTTGTTACTAATGCTTGAATCTCTATCAGAATAGGCCTGGTTCCCTCCAAGGAAGGATAGATACAAGTTCCAGACACATCCGAACTTCTTTCTTCTAAAAATAACTCAGAGGGATTTTTGATCTCATTCAAGCCAGAATCGTCCATTTGAAATATCCCAACCTCATGAGTTGCTCCAAATCTATTTTTAGTCGACCGTAAAATTCGGTGATCATATCTATCATCTCCTTCTAAATAAAGTACAGTATCAACTAAATGCTCCAACATCTTAGGACCTGCAATCGTCCCTTCTTTAGTAACATGTCCAACAATCAAAATGGTGATGTTTTTACTTTTAGCTAATTCTAAAAATTTTTGCCCACAATCTTTAATCTGACTTGGAGATCCAGGCAAAGAGTCAAGGTCTGAATTAAAAATAGTTTGAATTGAATCAATGATTACAAATTTTGGCTCCATGCGATCTAAATGAGTTATTATACCATTTAAATCACTTTCCCCTGATAAGAATAAATTTTCTGTTTTTATTTTTAACCTTTTTGCTCTTATAGCGACCTGTTCTTCACTCTCTTCAGCAGAAAAATAAAGTGATTTCTGATGTAAGCCCGAGCACATATGTAGACTTAAAGTTGATTTTCCTACTCCAGGACTGCCACCTAATAGGATTAAAGATCCAGGTAACAATCCTCCCCCAAGGACCCTATTTACTTCGTTTAAAGAAGTGCGCATTCTATCGGAAGGAGTATTATTTAAAATTTCGCTTAGGGCATAAGAATCTTTAATATCTCTTCTTATGTTATTTTTTGATGTATTATACTCAGATAACGTCCCCCATTCCTTACAAGAAGGACATTGACCATTCCACTTTGGGAAATCATCTCCGCAAGCACTACATAAATAAACTTTTTTTAATTTAGGCATTAGGCCTCATCCTCAAGAAGGCAGTTTATATTTTACCAGTCAGGACCAAGTGAAAAATACCATTGAGGCTTTGAATACCCATTTTCGTTTCTATCCCATGCTGCTTCAATTTTAAGTAAAAAATAGCCTAGATTAATTTTCGTACCAAGACCAGAGGTCATAACTACGGGTGAATAATTACCCAAATTATTACTTCCATACCTTGAGGGCCAGTCTTTAGTTGAGAACTCGCTTATGTTGTCCCAGGCAGCACCAACATCAATAAAGGCATGGCCTCTAATATTTCCAAAAATCATTTTAAGAGGAAACCCCAGTGCGAGATAGTTGATAAATGGGAAGCGAACTTCTAAATTGAAAAGAGATGTTGTAGCTCCAAATCTTTCTCCAAACCGAGCACCTCTCAAAGGCCATGCATATTCGGTAAAATAAATATCATGAATCAATGATTCGTTTTCATCATCCAAAATTATTTCTCTAAAATTGCCATTGTCATCAACACCATTTGTTTCACCACTACCAGCAACAAGATATGGTACACCACCCAGGAAAAATTTTTGTTTATTTGAGCCAAGTGATATCCCCCAAAAACTTCTTATCGCAAATGTGTAATCTCGACCAAGTCTCCAATATTTTCTTAAATCAGATTTTATGGTCTGAAATTTTAAATTGTTTGATCCATAACCNGGNCTAATTGTTAAAGTNGTATTNTTTCTAAACCCATCGANTGGTCCAGTGAGTCCAAATATAGAATTATCAAACACCCAACTTATTGAAGGTAAAATAGTTGAGTANGTTGAATCCTCTACAGGAAAATATTCCAACTGGCCAAANTCATTATACCCTTGTACTAGCCTAGTGTAATTTATATTATGCCATGAAACCCCATAGTCCATCCTTTGAAAACGACTGAAAGGATGAGAAATTAAAGATTGTATCCCATAATGACGAAGCCTTACTAAAGACCAATAATCAACTTGAAAGAAATTCGCATTTTGAAATCCAGTAAAAAAATAATCTAATTTGTTTTTTAAATAACCATATTGAAAAAAGTAATCGCTGTTCTCTAAAGTCAGAACCATCTCTGTACCAAAAGAAATTTGATGATCACCTAAAATATCACTAAATGAGAAATATGTCATTCCGGTGGCTCCAAAAACATTACTTAATTGCAAATTTCCGCTTACAAGATCTAAAGTAAATCTAGTTTTATACGATTTAGGAATAAATCGGCCATCAATCATTGTTGAATCGAAAGAAGTTTTTTCAAGTTCCTCATTTTTTGCTTCTATTGGTGCATTAAAACTTTCATATCCCTTAGCAAAAACCCAGTCTGAATATGAAATTAAATCACTTCGTTCCATAGAATTTTTATTTTTATGCCGCCTTAGATCTACAATATCCTCATTATCTAATTTGTTATTTATTATGAATTGAGTTGGCTCTACAATTTTCTTTGCTAGTGTCAAAGGCTGGCTCAAACTGTATAGATCCCAACCAATTCCAGAGTAACCAGCAAAAATTAGTGAATTATCGTTCTTTGATATAGTTGGCTGCTGAAGACCAGTCAAAACATTCGTAATGGGGAATTGACTATATTTACCAATATCGTCTTTTGATAATACATCACTATCAAGGGGATGTAAAAATAAGTTCCATACTCCATTGAAATCAGCTGTGTATAATAATGCTTGCTCTGTATTTGCCCATACTGGATGAGATTCATTGTAATCTGTATCTGTAATCCTGTTTATTTCCCCACTAATTGCGTTAACAGTATATATATCTGTTTGACCATAGTCGTGATTGTACATTTTTCCTTCAAAGTAACCTGAAACATAGTCCCCTCTATCTGAAACAAATGCAATTTCAGTACCCTCACTGTTCCATGCAGGATAAGAGTCTGAAAAAATATCATCAGTTACTTTTTTTGTTTCCTTACTATCTAAATTAAAAATGTAAATATCGCTAGAGGTACCAGACTGACCTACAAATGCAACATCACTACCATTTGGGCTCCATGCAGCTGAAAAAACACCATCAAGATCCAATTCAAACTTTTTACTTTTCTTTGATTCTACATCAATAAAATGGAGGACATCACTTTTTCCAGCTTTAGCAGCAACAACAATTTTTTTGCTATCAGGCGACCATGACAATCCTGGCTGGAGCCATTTTAATTCTTCAAAATTAACAGACCTATTACCTTTTACAAGTTTTTTAATTAGCTTACCAGTAATAGCATCCGCTATATGAATATCAAAATAACCATTTTGATCTGTAAGGAATGCGACCATACTACCGTCAGGAGATAAAGCAGGGCTAACATTATAAAAGTTATTAGCTTTTTTATGATCTGTTAGCTTTTCAGACATATCCTCTATTGGATCTCGATCTTTTACATCGGGCCAATATTCTTTTTTCAAATATTTGTGCCATTGTTTTGTTAAATCTTTATAATCCATTCCAAGGGCACTTTCATAACCTTTTTCATCATTTTGAGTGCGTTTCATAGACCGAAAAACATCTGCTATTTTTTCTCTTCCATATTTTCCTGTAATAAATCGCCATAAGGACTGACCGCCTTTATAAGCCATAAAATAATTTAATTCTTTTACTGAGGGTATTCTTTCATGCACAGCAATATCTCTCATTATCATATCAGCTTTGGTATCCCAGTTTGAACTTAAATATTCAGCTAATCCTTCATTTGACCAGATTGGTACCCTAATTTTTACACGGCTAGAAATTAGATTCTGCATTCTTCCGCCGTAAATCATATCATTTATCATAGCATGTACAAGCTCATGATGAATTACATGTCGAAATTGTTCGTAGTTGCCTTCGAAAGGAAATACTACTCTATTTTTGAACAATTCGGTAACCCCACCTACACCTTCTCTCATGTAAGGCCTTACCACATTTGTTTGCTGAAATTCATTATGAGAATTGTATACCATGATCGACACACGATTTTTTAGATTCCATCTTAAGTGAATAGAAATTTGTTCATACGACTCCTCAGCTACATCAGCTACAAACTCTGCAAGATCCTGCTCACCATCGTAATAATAAATGTCAAAGTGAGATGTCTGGATATAGCTCCAATCAAAGTCTTTATATTGGACTTTATTCTGTCCAAAAGATTGTGCATCTAGCCTTGGATAAATTAAGGTTATTAAGATTAGGATTGCTTTTAAACTACCAATATTCATTTTCTTACTGTTTTAAGATGTAATCAAACATAAATTACTTTACCCAGTAAAGTCAACCATCGGCAAAAATGTAAAGTATTTTCTTTTTTACAGGATAAGAGAAGATTATGAGTTGAGAGCTGGGAACCTGTTTTCTATTTTTGAAAAACTAAAATTAAGAGAATAATAAAAGAAGTAGTCTCCTAATACTGTATTTACAAAAAAAGGTAATGCCATGGTATAACATGCAATAAATCCAGAGATTGTATTCGGATAGCCAAGCAACCAAACACCAAAATTAGAAATAAAGAAAAATAGAAATGAGCTTTTCAATACTGTAATATGATTTATCTTTTTAGAAAAATATCCAATGCATGATATTCCGATAATAGATAGATATACAAAAGGCACAATGGAATGAAATCCAATAATAACATCAGTTATGAGCATACAAAGGATCGGAAGGAGAAAGGCTAATTTTTTATCAGAGAACCTACTTACTGCAAATAATGCTATGCCTGTAATTGGCGTAAAATTTGGAGGATGGGGTAAAATTCTAGTTATTACTGCTAGAACAATTAAACCAATGATTACTAAATTTCTATTCATATCTTTATAAAATTATTAAATGATCAATCATAATTTGCATTATTATGTTGATGAGTCAAAACACCTTTATCCAAATTCTATATCTATTTTGATGACAAACTTACCAAGCACTCATTCTCAATTTCTAAAATTTTGGCGTCATTTTCAGATTTAATCGTAAAAACTTTACCTTTAGGAAGTAAAACCTTCAAATGATCATTCGTATCGTGAGTTTCGTTCTTACTTTGGCCTTCAAAATAAAAATTGTCTTCTCCAGTTATGATTACAGATACTGACTCTCGTTGGCCTTCCTGGTTCAAAGCCCTAATGCTAACTGTTACAAGATTAGAATCTATTTGAAACTGATTTTTATAATGATCAGTTACATCAATAGCATTATATATTTTCACTCCTGGAAGCCAATCCATTGGAAAATA
>NZKX01000108.1 GCA_002694025.1 Fidelibacterota bacterium
TCTAATATTTTATAACCAATTCTTGTTGCCTGCTCATTATGCATCGCCATGAGATTAGATATATGAATTGGAGCTTCACGTTCTACAAACCCACCTGTTTGATTATCTTGCGTTGGCCTCACAGAGCGTTTTCTAAAATTAACCCCTTCCACAATAGCTTTCATTTTTTTTGGGAAAATATCAAGAATTTTTCCCGATTGACCCTTTTGGTTACCACTTATAACTTTAACATTCATTCCTTTTTTTAGATGCATTCTATAGCACCTCCGGAGCCATTGAAATAATTCTCATAAAACCATTTTCTCTAAGTTCCCTTGCTACAGGGCCGAAGATTCTGGTACCCCTGGGCTCACCAGAACTATTAAGCAATACGGCAGCATTTTCATCAAACCTTATCAAGCTACCATCTCTGCGATTTAATTCTTTTCTGGTTCGAACTATTACCGCACGATGAACTTCCCCTTTTTTAACCATGCCACCGGGAAGGGCTTTTTTAATGGTAATAACAACCTGATCACCTATAGTTGCATACTTCCGTTTTGAGCCACCTAAAACTTTAAAACAAAGAACCTCTTTTGCTCCAGTATTATCTGCTACTTTCAATCTTGTTTCTTGTTGTATCATTTGTTCATCCTATATTAACAGATTCTTTTAACACTTTACTAACCAACCACCTTTTCATTTTACTGATCGGCCTAATTGAGGTAATTTTAACGATATCTCCTTCCGTTGCAGACACTGCACCTATGTGCGCAAGATAATTCTTATACTTTTTTATTCTTTTTCGATAAATCGGATGTGGTATCTCTCTAACAACCCTGACATTGACAGTTTTTTCCATTTTAGCACTAATCACAGTGCCAATCAAAGTTTGTTTTTTTCTAATTTGAGACATTATGATTGCCCTTCAATCTTTCTAGTTCCATTTTTATATTCATTTAATAACGTTTTAATCTGAGCTATTTCTTTTTTTACCTTGGGTATAACAGAAATATTTTCTAGTTGCTGCATTGACAGCTGGAACCTATAGTTTTGAAGACTTTCAAGATCTTCGCGAAGCTTCTCATTTAGTTCTGCCAAACTTAATTCACTGAATTCACTTTTTTTCATTAGAAAACCCTTCGTTCTACTAGTTTTGTTTTCATGGGTAATTTATGGCCTGCATCTTTAAAAGCCTTAATTGCTTCATCTTTATTAACACCATCAATCTCAAATAAAATTCTTCCGGGTTTAACAACAGCAACCCAATGATCCAATGAACCTTTACCCTTACCCATTCTAGTCTCGGCAGGACGGGCGGTGACGGGCTTATCTGGAAAAATTCTTATCCACATTTTTCCTATTTTCCTAACAACCCTCGATATAACAATCCTAGAGGATTCAATTTGCCTAGCGGTAACCCAACCTGGTTCAATTGCCTTTAATCCATAACTTCCAAAATTCACAAAATTACCCCTCATAGACATACCACGTCTATTTCCCCTGTGAACTCTTCTAAATTTAACTTTTCTTGGTTCTAACATATATATTTTTCACTTTTAACGACTAAACTGTCCGCTGCAAATCCAGACCTTTATACCAATAATTCCATATTGAGTTTGTGCCTCCGTTAAAGCATAATCAATGTCTGCTCTAAGTGTGTGCAATGGCACACTGCCATCAGAAAACTTTTCACTTCTTGCAATCTCAACGCCACCCAATCTACCAGCAACATTAATTCTAATACCTTCTGCACCCATGCGCATAGTAGATTGAATTGTTTTATTAACAACTCTTCTGTAAGAAATTTTCTTCTTTAATTGATGGGCTATATTGGCACCTACAAGAGCAGCATTCAACTCAGGTCTCTTAATTTCGGAGATATTAATTTGCGCATCTTTTTTACCTGTTAATTGCCTTAATTCCTTTTTCAACTGATTAACTTCCTCTCCACCCCGGCCAATTACAATTCCAGGCCTAGCAGTGAAAATTGTAACAGTGACTTTTTTTGAAGACCTAGCTATTTCTACTTTAGATATTCCAGCATTTGATAACCTGTGAGAAATATATTTCCTAATTTTCATGTCTTCTTCTAAATCATTTGAAAAATTATTTTTTGAAGCAAACCAATTAGAGTTCCATTTTTTATTAACGATTAAACGGTAACCTACAGGATGTGTTTTCTGACCCAAGTTAATTCCTTTTCTTTTCGCTTTTAATAACAATGGTAAGGTGACTTGTTGGCCTCCTTAGCCTAGAAGCCCTGCCCATTGATGCAGCTCTGAACCTTTTCATTACTGGTCCTCCATCAACATATGCTTCTTTTAATTTTAAAGAATTTTGATCAACATCCGACCCTTCATTCTGATTCAGAATATTTGAAACTGCAGAACGAATAGTTTTTTCGATAACTTTTGCTGCCTTCTCTGGAGAAAAGTGCAAATAATTTAATGCCTTCTCAACACTCATACCCCTGACGCTATCAAGTGTTTTTCGAATCTTAAAAGGAGATTGGTGGATATATTTAGCTATTGCCTTAGATTCCATTTTATTTTTTCCTATCACCAGAATGCATTCTAAAAGTACGAGTAGGAGAGAACTCACCTAACTTATGACCAACCATATTCTCATATATAAATACTGGAATAAATTTGTTCCCATTATGAACAGCTAACGTGTGACCAACGAGTTCTGGAGTGATCATAGATCTCCTCGACCAAGTCTTGAGAACTTTTTTCTTCCCTTCTTTATTCATTAACTCAATTTTTTTTAATAATTTTTCGTCAATGAACGGCCCTTTTTTTAATGATCTAGACATACTACTAACTTCTCCGCTTTATAATCAAAAAATTTGATGTTTTATTTTTTTTCCTAGTTTTATATCCTTTTGTTGGCTTTCCCCAAGGAGTTGATGGATGTCGACCGCCGGACGATTTTCCTTCTCCTCCTCCCATCGGATGATCAACCGGATTCATGGCAACACCTCTTACTTTTGGCCTTCTACCTAACCAACGCGTTCTTCCAGCTTTACCTGATATAATAAGTTCATGAGATCTGTTTCCTACCTGACCAATAGTTGCCCTGCAATTTGACAACACCATTCTAACCTCACCAGAGGGAAGCCTCAGTGTACTTAATCCATTATCATGGGCCATAACCTGAGCATAAGAACCAGCTGACCTAGCAAGCTGCCCGCCTTTACCTGGAGACAGCTCGATATTATGAACATTAATACCAGCAGGTATATTTTTAAGGGGTAAAGAGTTTGCAATTTTCAACGGCACATGATCACCAGATACTACTTCGTCGCCAACTTTTGCATTTTCTGGGCATAAAATATATCTCTTATCTCCATCAGCATAATGAATTAAACATATGTAAGAGGAACGATTGGGATCATATTCAACGGTCGCCACTTTACCTGGAACATCAAATTTATTCCTTTTGAAATCTATAATTCTGTAACGTCTTTTGTGNCCTCCNCCTCTNCGNCGAATTGTAATCCTACCNGTATTATTTCTACCGCCACTTTTTCTTANAGCCCTGGTTAATNTTTTTTCAGGAACATTAGTTGTTATTTCAGAAAAATCCGACCTTGTAGCGAATCTTGAACCAGGTGTCACAGACTTAAGTTTTTTTATACCCATTTATATATTAACCCTCTCCACCTACGAAATCGATAATGTCATCTCTATGTAGCGTAACAATAGCTTTTTTAAAAGAAGGACGTGAACCAGAGGTTCGAATAGTTCTACCACCGCTTTTGACAGTCATTTGTTTTTGCTTTCCACTTTGATTAATAGTAGAAACCTTTATGACTTTAACACCAAATTTTGATTCAACTGCATTTTTAATCATGTGCTTATTACAGCCCTTTGGAACTATAAAAGCATACTTATTACTTCTTTCCTGAAGAATTGTCATTTTTTCAGTAAGAACTGGTCTTAACAGTATTTTGAAATGTGTGTTCATCTTGTTAAAATTTCAATTAATGCGTTATATCCTTGCTCATCTAATAAAATATACTCACAATCTAACATTTCGTAAATACTTACACAATTAACATTAACTACATAAACATTTGACAAATTACTAGTTGCCCTACTAAGATTTTCATTTAATACTGACACTAGCAAAGTTACCTTTTTATTTTCAATACCATGTGCATGAAGTAACTCTTTAAAAAAAGCAGTCTTTCCTTTTTCAAGTATTAAACTCTCAACAACAATTACCTTATCATTCTTAACCTTATCTAAAATCACTGATTTACGCGCCAATAAGCTTAATTTTTTTGAAACTTTGTGTCTATACCTGTGTGGCGATGGTCCAAATACTACACCTCCACCTCTCCATAGCGGGGAACGAATAGTTCCAGCACGAGCAGCACCACGACCTTTCTGCTTCCAAGGCTTTTTCCCACCTCCTCTAACCGATGATCTATTCTTTGCTGAATGTGTGCCTTGACGAAGATTAACCATCTCAGCTAAAACTGCTTGACGAACCGCGTACTCACTCTGATTAGATTTAATGAGTGTATCTGGAACGGAAACATCTCCTATTTTATTCCCTTGAATATTTTTTAATGGTAACTTCATTTTTCTATAAGAAGCACAGAGCCTTTTGGACCGGGAACACTTCCCTTAACTAGCAAGAAGTTTTTATCTTTAAGGACATCCACTACTTCTAAATTCTCAATCGTTACTAGGGAATTTCCATGGCGACCAGCCATTTTCATACCGGGGAAAACTCTAGACGGATCCGAAGCCTGACCAATAGATCCGGGAGCCCTTTCTGTATGACCTGTACCGTGGGTTTTCTTCTGCCGAGCAAAATTATGTCTTTTTATGACTCCTGTAAAACCTCGTCCTTTCGAGGACCCTGACACTCGAACGTAATCACCTTGATTAAATAAACCTACATGGAAAATTGCTCCTAACTTGTACTCATAACCAGAAACGACGCTAAATTCTGCTAAGACTTTCGAGGGTTTAGCACCGGATTTTTTAAAATGACCTATTAAAGGCTTATTCAGGTGTTTATCCTTTTTCTGACCATAACCAAGCTGAACAGCTTCGTAACCATCTTTTTTGAGAGTCTTAACCTGCGTTACGACACAAGGACCCACACTTAAGATCGTTACAGGAACCACATCACCATTATGGTTAAAGATTCTTGTCATTCCAATTTTTTCACCTAACAGTCCCCTCATATATCAAACCTTTATCTCAATATCTACACCGGCAGGGAGATCTAATTTCATTAAAGATTCAACGGTTTTAGGCGTAGAGTTTAAAATATCAACTAATCTCTTATGTATTTTAGTCTGAAACTGCTCTCTTGATTTTTTATTCACATGAGGAGATCTTAATATAGTGTAGACTGACCTTTTTGATGGCAATGGTATAGGACCAGAAATAATTGCACCGGTAGACTTAGCTGTCTTTACAATCTTCTCAGTTGACTTATCAAGCAGTATATGATCATAACCCCGTAAACTTATTCTTATAGTTTGATTTGCCATGATAACTATCTACTCAACTATCTCAGTTACAACGCCCGCACCAACAGTGTGCCCACCTTCTCGGATAGCAAAGCGCAGTTCTTTATCCATTGCAATTGGAGTAATCAAC
>NZKX01000028.1 GCA_002694025.1 Fidelibacterota bacterium
CGGTACCGTAGTAGATTTATTTGGAGACGTTGATACAGATGGCACAGGTGAGGCATGGGAATATCTAGATGCATGGGCCTTCAGAAATTGTGAAACTCGTACCCCTTCCACAAACTTTTCGCTTTCTGATTGGACCATCGCAGCTCCTAATTGTACTGATGGATCTACAACAAATGCTGATGCAACATGTCCTTTCCCTACTGCCGATTTAGCATGTACTCCTGCATTTGAATGTGATCTAACACATGTGCAGGCATACCTTCAGGATTCATATGGAGACGGCTGGAATGGAAATGTACTTGATATCGCAGGAGGCCTCGTTGCTCTTACTCTTGATGGAGTAAATGATGATGGTTCATCTGCAATGTATGATTTATGTTTGCCAGATGGATACCACCCAGTAGTATGTGATGGTGGTGCTTGGCAGACGGAAGTTAGTTGGCAACTTGTAAATGCCACTAGCGGAGATACTATGCTTGCTGGCGGTGCTCCTTTTGAAGGATTCCTCCAAGTAGGTGAAGTCACTGAAACCCCAGGCTGTACTGATCCTCTTGCATATGGTTACAATCCAGACGCAACTGTAGATGATGGGTCTTGCTACTACGATGGTGACAGCTGTCACGTATCTTTAACTGCAGTAGAAGGTGATGCTGGTAATGCCGCTACTGGAGCAGAGCAGTGGTTTAGCTACACAGCAACAATGTCAGGCACTATGCTTGCTACTACCTGTTATCCCGATCAGGCTGAGGATACTGATGTTGATGTATTTGTTGGTGCCTCATGTGATGTTGCTACTGCAGTGGGATCTAGCGATGATGCAGGTTGTGGTGATGTTACTGGTGGTAACAATTATGCCTCAGAGATTGAATTTGATTGTGTAGCAGGTGAAACGTATCACTTTTTTTGGGATGATACGTGGGGTCCTGGACCATTTACTTGGTATCTATACGAATCACCTCCGCCTACAAGTCCTCAAAACCTTACGGCATTAGGTGGTGTTGAAATGGCCTATTTGACATGGGAAGGTGTTGCTGCCCCAACAAGAAGAAGTGAGATTAATATCAATACACATAATTCTACTCTAGCTGATAGTGAATTAGAATATTATAATCAAAAGAAACAAATGATTCATCCTGAAATAGAAGAAATTCATGCTTCAGGCTGGGTAAATCCTGATTATACTGGAAACACCAGACAGGTGGTAACCATCGAATGCGATGGTGGTGACTGGCAGTCTGAAGTAAGTTGGGAAATATTGGATGCATCTGGTGCAATTGTTGCTACCGGAGGTTCCCCAGCAGGTACAACTGATGAAGCAGGGAACTATGTGCCCTTGACAGCAGATCTAGATGGAACCTACACTCTAATGGCGTATGATTCCTATGGTGATGGTTGGAACGGAAACGTATTCACTGTATCTAATGAGTCCACAACGTTTCTTTCATGGACATTAGACACAGGCGCTGAAGGATCAGTTGAGTTTACGGTTACTGAAGATGTGCAGCTTGCGAACCTTTCGCTTTCGAACTTGATGTATGATAACGCTACAGATATGTTATCTGTAGATGTTACAAATGATGGTGGACTTGCCGCGTCAGATGTAGGTATGTCCTACCACTTTACAACAGAGCTTAGCTCTGAGTGTAATAATACAGTTGCCGAATTTGTCTTTAACGTTGGCTTTGTAGGTGCTGGAGAAACAGTAAACTTTCCAGTTTCTGGATTAGCAGCCTTTTTAGGATATGGAACTTTCAATGTCGGTCATATGGTAGATTATTTCTGTACAGTTGAAGAGTCCAATGAGGAAGATAATACGATTAGTGGAACTGTAGAAATTGTCGATCCATTTGATGGCGTCACTTTCAATGTATATCGAGCTCTAGATGAAGTTTCACCTGCTTTTGCAATGTTAGAAACAGGTGTTGAAGAGGAAATGTATGTGGATCAGAATGTCACTCCAGGTGATTATGTGTATTATGTAACACAAGTCACTGCAAGTACAGAGTCTGATTCATCGAATTATGGATATGCAACAGTATATGGTGCTGGTGATTTTCCAGCTCCAACTGATCTTATGGTTGAAGGAAATGAATATGATGCCATGCTTGAGTGGACTGCTCCAGACCTCAGTGGGTGGGAGCCTCCAGCTCTAATGTCTATTATTCCGTCTAATGATGAGAAAATAGATGATCCATCTACATATATTAATTACGACCCTTCTGATCATCCTTCCCCTAGACAAGGTGGGGATACTGATGTTGATGCAACTGTGATTGATGCTCTTCCTTTCGTTATGGCTGGTACTACTGACGGATATACTGATGATTACGATGAAGAGTGTCCTTATACAGGTAGTACTTCACCAGATGTAGTTTACAGTTTTACTTCTCCAGTTGATACGTTTATAACTGTACACACATGTAGTGAAGGTAACCTCTACGATACCAAACTATATGTATATGAAGGTGCAATGGGTACACTTGCGAGTACTTTATCAGGTGATGTGGCATGTAACGATGATTTTTGCGAGAATACTAATCAATTGTATTTAAGTTACATAGAAGGTGTTGTTATCAATGCTAATACAACTTACTATATTGTTGTAGATGGATATGGAGGTGAATCTGGTAACTATGAGCTAACAGTTGAAAGCGCAGAGCCACCACCACCACCACCTGCTATAGGCGGATACGTTGTATACAGAGATGGAGAAGTGGCTGGTACAACCACGGGTATAGAAGCAACTATGTTTGTCGATGAGGANTTGGAAGATCCAGACAATCCAGGTGGTCCNGTTACAGTTTCATATCAAGTATCTGCTTATTATGCGGCATTTGACTTAGAAAGTGAAAAAAGTAATGAAGCTTCAGTGACATTACCTGTATTAAACTGCTATGCTCCTGGTGGTCTAACAGCTGAAACTCAGTCAAATAACGTACATCTTGCTTGGGAACAGGTTCCTGGCCAAGGTGGTTGGTTTGGCTGGTTTAATGGTGAGATCTTTACAGGTATCGGAGCAGGTGCATCACCATTTGAAGTTGCTGCACTATTTCCTCCAGAAGAGTTAGAGGAAATGGATGGTATGGTCTTGGACATGGTTTCCTTTGTTCCACAAGGGTTAGCAGAAAGTTTTAAGGTTTTTGTTTATGATCCTGTAACAGGTTTACCTGTAGACTCTACGGAGTTAATTGATGGCGCATCTTTGCCACTAGGAACCTTTTACGATGTAATGCTACCAAACCCGATTCTCATAGATGCATCACAGTCTTTGATGTTTGGTTATCGAGTTATCGGTTTGGAAGGGGAATTCCCTGCTGGTGCTGATAGCGGTCCTGCTGTTCAAGGTTATGGTGACCTTATTAAAGGGTTTGGAGTTGATTGGGGCAGTATGGCGTATGCCTATGCTCTTGATTACAACTGGGCGCTTGAAGGTCATGCTACTTTTGGAATGGGAAGAAGTACTTCTGAAATGAATCCATCACAAGTTTCCCTTTCAATAGGAAATGGTAGTGATCTAGCTGCTCGCGAATTAGCTCAACCGGTAGAGCTGAATAGACCTACTGATAGATCATTACTTGGCTTTAATGTTCATAGAGACGACCACCATGTTGGTACTACAGGTCCTGGTGAGCTTATGTTCTTAGATGACTGGGTGCCTTGGGGTGATTATACATATCATGTTACAGCGCTTTATGATCATGGTGTTGAGGGTGCATGTAGTGAATCTGAGCCTACATCTGTTGCTGTAAGTTTAATGAATACGCCTCCTGGTCAAGTCATGCTTCAAACTCCTCCTGATGGGGCGAATTATGAAGTAACTGTAGATGAAAACGGTATGCCAAATAATTTGGATACTGAAGTCATGTTCTTTTGGACTCAAGCAAATGACCCTGATAATGACGTGGTTCATTACCATCCTCATATGGTTGGACATTTTGAAGGTGATACACTTCTAGATATGGAACTTCCAGTGATGGCACAGCCTAACCCAAGTTTTGAAGATAATGCTGACACGGATACTCCTCTTTCTCCTTGGGGAACATGGCCACCAGAGTTAAGCAACTTTTCATTTGAAACTAATGGGAATGGAATCTATGGCTCTGATGCGACTTTAGAAGTATACGATGGTGAACACGCATTAAAAATATGGGGACAGTATTCAGGAACTTATCCTAATAATACCCCAGTATATCAAGGACATTCAATAGAAGCTATGGGACTAGAACCTGGTGATGCTGTTGCTATTGAGGGTCATATGATGTCTCATGCTGATGATTGGGTTGGTCAAGGCGCTAATAGTGCGTATTTATTCATATCTTTCTTTGATGCGAATTGGACTATGTTAAGTAGCTCACTATCCCATATGATGGATAGAACAATGCCGCCTAGTGAATGGCATCAGTTCTTTGCGCTTGCTGTTGTTCCAGAAGGTGCTGTACATATGAATGCTGGTGTTGAATACTGGCAGGTGTCTGGTGATGATCATGGATCTGTCTATTTTGATGATGTAAATATGTTTGTGCCAGTCACACAGTCTATAGTTCGAGTTCGTTATGAAGAGTTACTAATGGGCGCGATGGAAGACAGTGTTCATCATCTAACAGTTGATTGGAATGTAGGTGCTATGGATGTATGGGATGAAACCCCTTCATCTAATGGACCTTTCCAGTTCACTTTAGATCTTTCCTCCACTCTAGGTATAGATGAATCAAATCTACCAGATGTATTTGCATTGCATAACAACTATCCTAACCCGTTTAATCCGGTTACTAATATCACCTATGATATTCCGGAAGTGGCAAATGTAAGTCTTGAGATCTATAATGTTATGGGTCAAAAAGTAAGAACACTTGCTTCAGGTAATCATGAGCCAGGACGATACAGAGTTATGTGGAACGCCACTAATGATTTTGGTGAAGGCTTATCTTCTGGTATGTATATCTATAAGATTCAAGCTGGTGATTTTGTAAGCGTTAAGAAACTTATCTTAATGAAATAAACCANTCNTAANNTTACGATAAAGTATAAGGGGCTCGCATCTTGCGAGCCCCTTTTTTATATCATCGATATTATTATTCAATTAATTTCCATAACATTCTCTTGAAAATTTGGAGCATATATGAAGTACTTGTTTTTATATTTTCTTTCTTTAGTATTTGCTGCTGATGATAATGCTCCATTAAATCGGACGAAAGACAGACACGTTGATATTAAACACATCAAGATAAATGTATCTGTAGATTTGAAAACTAAATCTGTTTTTGGATATGTAACTCACACATTAAGTCCCCTGAAAAATGAATTAAAATCTTTTACATTGGATGGTGATGATATGATTATTCGAAGAGTTCGCATGAAGGATCAAGATTTAGAGTTTAATCATTCAGGAAATAAGATTCATATTGAACTTCCTAATACAATCGGATGGAATGATACGGTAGACGTAAGGATTGATTATTCAGCATATCCTAGAAAAGGGACGTATTTTTTTGGCCCAGATGAATCCTATCCAGATCAGCCATGGCAAGCTTGGACGCAGGGTGAAACTGAAGATAATCACCATTGGGTTCCATTATATGATTATCCCAACGAAAGGGCAACTTTTGAAACGATCCTTACAGTAGATAAAAAGTTTCAGGCAGTATCAAATGGGGAGCTTGTTTCATTAAAAAAAAATGAAAACGGGACGCACACTTGGCACTGGAGAGAAAATTTCCCAATGGTTGCGTATCTAATTTCTTTTGCTGTAGGAGAATTTGAAAAGGTGGAAGACTCCTATAAAGACATTCCTGTTAATTATTGGGTATACAAAGAAAACAGAAAGGAAACTAATCGATCTTTCGGTCTAACAACAGATATGATGAAAGTCTTTGGCGACTTAAGCGGAATAGAATATCCTTACGAAAAGTATGATCAAATTATTGTGGATAATTTTATGTTTGGAGGCATGGAAAATATTACTTTAACCCATAACACAGACCGTACAATGCACGATGAGTTTGCATCTCCAGATGTTAGCAGTGAAGGTTTAGTTGCTCATGAACTTGCACATCAGTGGTACGGAGATATGCTAACTACAAGAAATTGGGAGAATATTTGGCTGAATGAAGGATTTGCAACGTTTCTTTCTAGGGTATACAGACATATGAAGTTTGGTCAAGATGAAGGTGAATACATACGATATGGAGAAATGCAAAGTTATTTTGGTTCCAATAAAAGGTGGAGTAGACCTACAGTATGTAATAAATATTATAACCCAATAGATCTTTTTGATGGACATGTGTATGCGAAAGGAAGTTTGATTCTTTCCATGATGGAAAATGTCTTAGGCAAAGATGCTTTTTGGAAAGCAGTTAAGCATTACACCAAAGAAAATCAATATAAATGTGTGGAGACTCAGGATTTTAAAAAATCCATCGAGGAAGTAACTGGTCAAAATTTGGATTGGTTTTTTAAACAGTGGTTGTATGAAGCTGGATATCCCAAATACGATGTAAAGTGGAATTATTTACAGCGTAATCGATCTGTTCAATTAAGAATAAAACAAACGCAGAAGGGAAATCTATTTAAGATGCCTATTAAAATACGTATAGATAAAAAAGAACACGAGGTTTGGGTCAAAGAAAAAGATTTCATGATTGAAATTCCTGCATTAAAAAGGCCAGAGATGGTTATTTTTAATTCTGGATCATTGGTTTTATCCGAGTTAACGTTTAATAAACCAATTTCTGAATGGATTCTACAGTTAGAAAGGTCTCCTCATGTTTTGGACAGGATTTCTGCCATTAATGTCCTTAAAGATAAAAAAGGACGTAGGGTCGTAGAATTAGCGCTATTGAAAGCAGCAGAATCTGATACTTTTTGGGGTGTAAGAAGAGAAGCCATTTATGCTTTAGCTTCCCATAAATCTAAAAAATATGCCAAAGAGTTAATGTCTATATCACAAGGGCAGGATAACAGAGTGCGGAGAGCAATTTGGTTTTCGTTAAGAAACTATAAAAAAAATAGTGAAGTTAGTAATTTTCTTCAAGAAGTTATAGATACAGATAAAAAATACTACAGCGTTAGTGATGCTTTTAAAGCACTTGTAATAGTGGACTCATCTGCAGCAAAGTCAAAGGTTGAGGGTTTACTTGAAAGAGACTCTCACACGGACGTTATACGTAAATCAGCTATTTCTTATTTTGGAAGCGTAAAGAATGATAAAAATTATAATAGATTGAAAAAATTAGTATCTTATGGAGGTACAACTTGGGATGCGCGACCTGAGGCAGTTAACCAGCTTGGTAAATATGCAGAAGAAAAGACAGAAACTTTGGATTTATTTGTAGGGCTATTAAGCGACAATATGAGAAGTGTACGTCGAAATGCTGTCAGGCAAATTGGTAGATATGGTGGTAAAAATCATTTAGATGCTCTGGATGAATTACTGGCGGAAGATCCAATTTTGGAAAGAGATATTCGATTTGCAAAAAAGAGTATTTTAAAACCAACTAATAATTTAAAAAATGATCAAAGAAAAGAAATTGAAGAACTAAATAAGAAGTTAGAGAACATTCGAAAACTTATAAATTAATGGCTTATAATTGGTCTGTGTGGCTCCTGCCAAAAACTGAGGATAAAAGAATATTTTCGGAGTACGTTACATTTTACTCTAAGCTATATGGTTCTGTTAGTTTCTCCCCACATGTGACTCTTTTTGGCAGAATAAATGCAAATCCAAAACTATTTTATTCATTTTTTAATAAAATTAAATCAGAGTCTAAAATTGATAATGTACGTACTTTGAACATTAAAATTGGTAATCCTCCATGGAAAAGGATGCACATACAACTGCTTTTAAATAAAAATCTTTTAGAATTACAAAATAAAATAGATAAAAAATTAAGGAAATATNGGGACTATCAATTTGATCCACATTTGAGCNTAGCTTATGGAAATTTTATACCNAATAAAAAGGATATTAGCTTAATTTCATTTCAAGAAATGATTAGTTTTTCTTCATTAGCAATTGTGGATACACCCAATGACATAAAAGATTGGTCTGTAATCCAAAAATTTGATTCTGCATAAAGAAATTATATGAAAACCCCCTGTTTAGTTATTATTGATGTGCAAGAAAAACTTTTTCATGTGATGAATGAAAAAAAATCCTTGTTAAGAAATCTGACTATTCTAATAAAAGGTTTTCAGCTATTCAAATTTCCAATCATAATTACAGAGCAGGTTCCAGAAAAACTAGGTAATACAATTGAAAAGATTGGTTCCCTGCTTGATAAAATAGATCCGATTGTTAAATCCTCCTTCTCTTGTGTTGGGGATCCAAAATTTTTAAAAAGACTTGACACAATCAATGCGGATGAGATTGTTTTAGCTGGTATTGAAAGTCATGTTTGTGTTTATCAAACTTCACGAGATTTATTGGAGCATGGTAAGCGTGTTGAGGTTGTGGTAGATGGTATTTCATCTAGAAATGTAAATAATCATAACACAGCTGTAGCTAGGATGAAAATGGATGGCATATCTCTAACTTCTGTAGAAATGCTTCTTTTTCTCATCCAAAAAAGTGCTAATGGAGATGACTTTAAAAAATTAGTAAATTTAATTAAATAAATGTTCAAGGAAATGATATGAAAATAAAAGAATTTGTATTTACATTATTTTTTTCAACCTTTATGATTGGGTGTAATAATGCATCTGAGGAGATGGTAATTAATACTCCGACTATACAATGTGGAATGTGTCAAAAAATAATTGAGGTTGGATTAGCAAAGATTGATGGGGTGTCTAATCCTAGAGTTGATTTAAAAACAAAAAAGACAATCCTTTTTCATGATCCTGAAAAAACAAACTTAAAATCAATTGAAAAAGTAGTATCAGAATTAGGTTATCAAGCAAATAAACTAAAGGCAGACCCCGACTCCTATGCTGATTTACCTGCCTGCTGTAAAATTGGTGGAATGGATAAGATATAGCAATGTAATATTTAAATAAAAATGCTTTTGAAATTGGTTAAAATGTGTAATTTTTATTATTATTTCTAGAATATGACTTCATGAAATTGTTGAAACTTTTAATATTATCTATCTTTTTGTCCGGAGGATTTCCTCTATCTGATTTAGCATCCTTGCAGGCTGAATCTTCTGAGCAGCAGAAGAAAAAAAAGAAAAAAAGAAAGAAAAAAAAGTCTAATAAAAGTTCCTCGTCAAAAAAGAAAAAGAAAAAAAAGTCTAGTAAAAATTCCTCATCAAAAAAGAAAAAGAAAAAGAAAAAGAAAAAGAAAATTGCATCTGAAGAAAGTAGCACGTCACAAAAAAGTACTAAACCAGTATCCATAGAATCTGCCAATAGCACCAAAAATTCTAAGTCTTCGAGTTCGGCTTCATATGCAGATGAACTTTTTACATTGACTGGAGAATTGGAATCTTCAAATAGAGAACTAGCTAGAGCTACTAGATACTTTAACGAGAATGAAGTTCAGCCAAAACTCATTACAACCGATTCTAAACCTTTTTTTTCTACTGATGATTTTGAAAAGGAATCTAGACTAAACCCTGATGATATATATGTTCAAAGGCAACTAGGTTTACACTATGAGTCAAAAGGAGACTATGATTCAGCCAAGGAAGTATATTTAAGAGAAGTAAGAAAAAATCCTGGAAATCCTGATGCTCATTATTTTCTTGGGTCATTGTATGCCAACCTTGGTGAGATGCAAAAAGCAAAGTTTTCGTTTGAAGAAGCTTTATATATAGATCCAAACCACGGTGCTACAATAGAAGCAATTTCTATGTTTATGGACTCGTCAGAAGAAAAAGATTTCAGTAATGATTTATTAATGTATTCTTCAAAAAAGGCACCAGATGGGCCTGCAAAACATATTGCCAATATAAGAGAAGCAATGGGTGCTAATAATTATATTGAGGCACTTAACCTTTCTCAAGAGGCAGTTGAGAAATATCCTCAGCAAACTAGTTTCGTACAGCTTGTTGGTGAAAATCAATTAAAGCTAGGTAGAGTTGA
>NZKX01000044.1 GCA_002694025.1 Fidelibacterota bacterium
ATCTAAAATGAAAAAATTAATTATTTTCATTCTATTTTTTATTTTTACGACAGCCTTATTAGTTGGACTTTCATATTATGCTAGTTTTGTTGAACTGATTGGTTCTGTGGGTGGGTTTAGCTGGAATAGATTATATTGGTTAAACCCTATGATGTGGTATGCCTTGTTTAGCATAATGGCTATTGAATTATACAGTGTATACTCAATAAACGTGAAATTTTTATATAGTATTATTTTAGTTTCATTCCTATTTGGAATAAAATATTTTACGGTAGTTGATAATAATTTCTTAATCATTCTATTTTTACTGCTATCAACTCTTTTTTTTATCAGTCAAAAGTTCCACCGTTTTAGAAAAAATAATCGCTTAATAATTTTTACTCTTCTTTTATCCCAAATTTTATTAAATACTTATGCATATACCTTCAATGGATTTTTTGGGGAGCCTTCGTTTGAAGATTTTTTCTCAGAAAAACAATTTAATGATATAACAAAAACACTTGATCTAGATAAGAATAATGTTAGAATTGGATGTATAGGCTTTTATCCAAGTGTAGCAAATTATAATGGGTTTAAAACTTTAGGAGCATATGAAAATATATACCCATTAAGATTTAAGAATACTTTTTATAACATTATTAAAAACGAATTAAAAAAAAATAATACCTTATATAATTATTTTACAAAATGGGGTAGTAGACTTTATTTATTTGATGATGAAATAGGTATGCCTTATTATGATCAACAAGCTAGAATACAATTACACCATTCTGAAATAACCTGTGATTTAAATATTTCACTAATGAAGCAACTAGGCACGAGCCACATCTTTTCAACATCAAAAATAAAAAACGCCGGACAGAAAAATATTGAATTAATCTTCATTAGTGAAAAACCAAATTATTTTTATAAACTTTTTGTCTATGTTTTATAAAAAATCTTAATAAAATATTTTTAAATAAAAATATGGCTCTACCATTGATTAGGAAACTTTATTCTATCTATCAAAATATTTCACTTAGGAAAAAAATTGGAATAGTTTGTCTTGTAAGCACAGTTTTGATTAATCAATATACATGGATAATTTTTTTCGACCAGGATGGATACATTAAAGATAGCAAAAAAACAATTTTTCTTGTCATTGATTTTTTACTTTTTTCATTTGGAACTTTTTTAATTTTATTTGAAAATCAAAGAAAATCATTTTTCAAATTTTTATCCTACATTTTTTATTGCCTAACAGTTCTAGAGATTTCTTCATTTTTAGCCCTTAAAATTATTTTCCAAAATAATAAGACATTAGAAATGAAAATCAAAAATATTATGGGTAACAATGTTACAAAATATGAGCCAGATTTGAGGTCTGATTATAAACCTAACATCTTACATCCTGATGTAAATCGATTCGGTTTTCGCTATGGTGGGCAAGCAAAAAAAAACAATATATTCCGAATTATGTGTATAGGTGAATCTACTACTTGGGGAGATTTAGCCAAAGACTCTGTCGATACGTATCCTGCACAATTAGAAATATACTTAAAATCAAAAGGTTTTTTAGTCGACGTAATAAATGCTGGCGTGCCATCTCACACATCACTTGATGTTTTGATGCGACTCATTACAAAAGGAATGTATTTTGATCCAGATATGATACTAATTCATACAGGTGGAAATGATAATGCACCTTTACAATCTCCATATAAATATAAAGCCGATTATACTCACTGGAGAACTGTAGGATATAGAGATAATAAAATCTTTAAACATATTTGGCATAAATTCCCTCTGTCATCTTTGAGACTTTTTCTAGTACTTAAGATTAATATGGAATTTGATATATCTCTTTCAAGGGAAACATCAACTATATCTCAAAATTTTACCGCAGAAAGTAAGGTAAATAGATCTCGTACTTCTGGATTCATTAATTATTTTTCAAGCATAATTTTTTTGGCCAAATCAAATAAAATAGTTCCAGTTACAATATTGATAAATATCGATCATCATAGAAAAAATTCATTAGCTAAAAAAAGAATTTCAAAAGAAAAGTTGAATTATGCTATAAAAAGAGATTCCATAAGTACCATGCTTCACAATGCACTTATGGATTCAATATCAAAAACAAATGATGTTCCAATTATACGATTTGATAAATTTGAACCCTCTTCTCAAAATTTTTGGTATGATCATGCCCACCTAACAGAAAAGGGTATTAAAGAAAAAGCAGTCTTTATAGGGAATTTTTTAATTGAAAATAAATTATTGAAAAAACCATATGAATAATTTTCCTTTGTTTAATGGAAAATTATATTTCACTATTTATAGCTAATTCAATTGAACTTTTAAATTTTGAAAATGATTTCTTCCCCTCCCAATAATCAATTACTACTCCTGTTTTTTTTGCGTAAATAACTGTAAAAGGTATGCTTCCCGACCAGTTTGGGTTTAGACCGTTTATAAACTCTTCATCATTTTGTCTTTTGATGTAAGAAACAGATTCCAAATTTTGTTTTTTTAAAAAGTTTTTTACTTCTTCAAATTCTTCCTCAAAATCCACATTAATTAAAATAACTTCTAAATCATAAAATTTTTTGCGAAGGTCAATTAACATTGGAAATTCCTCAATGCAAGGTTTACAATACAATGCCCATACATTAACCAGTACAGCTTTCTCATCCTTAAAAGTGGCAACTTTTTCAATCAAATCTTCAGACGTTATAGGTAGTAAATCTACTTTTTCACAACTTATGATAATAAAAACAAATAAACTATATATAAAAATTTTCAAGGTCTGATTAATTTCATCTCATGCTTTGAAAACATCTTTGCCTGATCATTATAATGAGGTGATTCTTTATTTTTTGTTGAACTTCCGTATTGATGAATACTCCAAGCTTTAATTTTTTTTTCTGGACTCCATTCGACAGCTTGTATGTAACAATCTCCAGCGACGGCTCTATATTTACGTCCAAATTTTTTATAATACATTGCTCTCAAAGTTCCTGGTCCTCCAGATAGAGGCAAATCAGAATCGCCTCGAATCAATCTGAATACCCTACCCATAGGAACGTCAATCCTACCAAAATTATCTTCCAAAAATTTAGTATTCTCTCTTATTTTATTTGTCACTTCATTTTGATCATATTTTAAATCATCCAATCTAAATGCATTCGGAAGTGATAGAATGGATAATGCTGCATTCCTATTTAATGAATCAGCACTTAAATTCCAATTCTTTATTAATTGAATTGCCGGTTCTATATCTTGGGGAATTCCTTTTTTAGTAATTTCAGTTAAATAACGTTTTCTCACCTTAGCTAATATTGATTCTCGTGAATATAAAACGTCATATTTATAATGAAAAAATTCTTCTTGAGATATAGAAGGATCTGCACCAAAAGTTTCTAAAGCCCTTAATGCTCTGTTTGTTTGATGTGTTTCTATTCCTGTCCATTTAGGTAGAGCTAGAGATACATCCACCTTGCTTCCGGTAGCCAAATATGGACTGCTATTACAATTTTGAAAAAACCCTTCAAAAGGATTCAAAACTTGAGGAAGTTCATCATAAGATATATATTCATACCAAAGTGTCCGTTTACTCTCACCCGGCAGAATTTTTTCCCAATTATATTTTGGGTCTCGTTTCGGAATTTTCGCATTATATACATAATATATATTACCATCTCTGTCAGCATAACCGGTATTAAACATAGGTATGGCATGTATTTCCATTGCTTCTTTGAATTCAGTGAAGTTTTGAGCTTTTCCCATACGATACCATTGTTCNAGGAAGCGTAANTCTTTTANCGATGAAATTCTAATCGCATAACTTCCATGATCAAATTCAAGNACAGGTCCGTAAATTGATTTTTTNACAACTCTTTTAAATTTCCATGGAATNAGTCCAAGTATTTTGACTTTNATATTGGCAAAACGAATATCCATATCTTTCCAATAACCCTCAAACCAATATTGATCCTTATTCTGATCATTAATTGTAAGTTTATAAACATCAATAAGGTCTGGTGAGTTTACGGTATGACTCCATCCTAAATAAGGATTATGACCTATTAATGGCACAGGCGAACCAGGAAACAAAGCACCAAAAAAATCCCATCCCTCATCGCTAACAAGGTGAGCTTCATACCATGCAACCGGTCCATCCCATGGTTGGTGAGTATTAATCCATAGACGAGTATATCCATCACTAGATCGTTTTGGAGCGATGGCCATAAAATTACTTCCTAGCATGTCAAAAGGACCCTGTTGACCTTCTGCTGATCCAATTATTTCAGGAACGTTCTTTTTTGAAAGTTTTTTTAGAACACCATCTAAACCAAACATAAAAGGCATGCGATGGGAGAAGCCTACGATAATATCTTCTGCAACCACTCTTTTAAAATCTTTTCTTTTTTTTGATGGATTATCAAGAAGATATTTATTTATTCCTGCTGCATAACCTCTACATAACATCTTAACATCTTGGGGAATCTCATCCTCATATCTCTCCTCTATCATTCCCCAAAAATTCATTGCACTCACGTAATAGTCATTTACGGCTGCATCCCTTCCACCCTTTAAAAGTGATAAATTTCCTCTCAATGCATAAATAACATCCTGTATCGTTTGAAAGTCATCTTCAGAATGAGCATATGCAAGACCAAACGATGCATCAGCATCTCTTTTACCATAAACATGTGGTACACCCCAATCATCTCTAGTAATCTCTGCTGAAAAGCTTGAGTCTGTTATGAAAATTGTGTTTGGTGAGTTACTTGAGGCAATCAATGTACAAATTGTGATCTGAGCATAAACTACATATTTATATATTACCATTTCACAATATTTTTTTGACTGCTTGGAGTCCATACCTTATACTTTGTCATCACAGATATAAATAATGAACTTTCTTTTAATTTTTCCAACCATTGATATAGTGCTTTAAACTTTTTGCTGAACCATTTTAAATCAACGTGAGCAGCTTGCCTCACAAATGGCATAAGAGCTATATCAACTAGACCTAATTTATTCCCAGCTAAAAAAGATTGATTTTCCAAAATACAATTATATTGATCAAAAAAAATTTTTATGTTTTCTTGATATTCTTCAAATGAATTCTCTGCAAACCTTACATGATATTTATATCTATCAAGCCAAAACTTGAAATCGTTGTCATTATTTAATATCATACCGTCTTGAAAGGAAAGCTTTTCATTATACCAACCATCCAAATCACTTTGATTTATGCACCATTTCATAATATCAATACTTTCATCAACTATAGTTCCATCGATTAATTGTAAAACAGGAACTGTTCCTTTCTTTGATAAGTCATAAAGAATTTTCGGCCTTTCTTTAAGAAGTATTTCTCGGTGTTCATATGATATTTTTGAATAAGATAACGCCATTCTTGCCCGAATTGCATACGGGCACCTTCGGAAAGAATAAAGTATTGGATATTTCAATTTACTGTTTTTACCTTAGGTTTTATTCTAGTATCAAAAAATGTTTTCGAAACTACATTCTTTGGATCTTTTCGCAATAATTTTTGTTTTTCTATCGGCAATGAGAAGAAATCCTTACACTTTTCTGAGCAACAACCATTAAGTTTTTTTGAACAGTTATCACATTGAATAAACAAAATATGACAAGCACTATTCTTACAATCGGTATGAGTATCGCAGGGTAAATCACATATATGACAAGAAGAAATAATATCATCTGTGACCCTTTCACCAAGTCTTTCATCAAAAACAAAATTTTTTCCTATAAATTTTGATTCTAGACCTTTTTCTTTCACTTCATGTGCATATTGAATAATACCTCCCTTGAGCTGGCTTACATTTTTGAATCCATTATTTATAAGGAAAGAACTTGCTTTTTCACATCTGATTCCGCCCGTGCAATAAAGTAAAATCTGCTCTTCTTCTTTACCTTTTAGGAGATTCCTTACTTCAGGAAGGAGTTCTTTAGAAGTTTCCACATTTGGAACCACGGCTCCTCTAAATCGACCGATTTCACTCTCATAATAGTTGCGCATATCTACTATTATTGTTCCAGGATTATCCAACGCTTTATTATACTGCTCTGCTGAAAGATGTTTTCCAGTTTTTTGCATATTATAGGATGTCTCTGGAATTTGATATGACACAAGTTCTTTTTTTAATTTGATTACTAACTTGTAAAACGATTTACCTTCTTGTAAAGCTTTTTTTAATGTAACATTTTTTAATTCTTTAAATTTTTCAAGCTCTTTTGTGAAAACATACCAATTAGATTCTGGCACACTAATTTGAGCATTGATCCCTTCTCGAGCAATATATATCCTTCCAAAAATTTTTAATTGATTAAATCTTACATAGAGATTATCACGGAACTTTTTGGGAGAACTAACTTGAAAATACTTATAGAAAGAAGCAGTTATTCTTTGAAATGGCTCATTTGATAATGATTTTTTAAGTTCATTGCGACTAATCTTATTAAATAGCTGTTGTTTTTTCATTAGTTTGAATTAATTAGCAGGTGTAAAAAACCATCTACATTTTCTAGCATTTTATTTGCCTGATGCAAGTCACAATTAAATTTTTCCATAACGATAGCTGATTTAACTGAATTTTTTGCAAGAATAAGTTTTTTTCTTGCCTGATTATAATCAAGCCCAGTGATTTCACAAACAATCCTAGTGCCTCGGTCAAGTAGCTTCTGATTCACAGTTTTTAAATCTACCATAAGATTGCCGTAAACCTTACCTAATTTGATCATAGTTGTAGTTGAAATCATATTTAAAATCAATTTTGTAGCAGTACCTGCTTTCATGCGGGTAGATCCAGTGATTATTTCAGGGCCAGTATTAGCATTTATCGTTACATCAACCTTTGTTTTTTTAAGAGGACTAGGATTTGTAACTAGATATACTGTTTTAGCATTTAAATCACGAGCATACTCCAATGCTGAGACAACATAGGATGCTGCTCCACTGCAAGAAATTCCAATAACAGTATCTAAATTATTTAAAGAATATGATTTTAAATCTACAATTGCATTATCAGAATAATCTTCTGCTCCTTCAATAGAATTCCTTAATGCCTCGTCTCCACCAGCGATAATACCATTAAAGTAATCATTTGGTGCTGAAAAGGTTGGTGGGATTTCTGAAGCATCTAATACTCCTAACCTTCCGCTTGTGCCTGCACCTACATAGAAA
>NZKX01000102.1 GCA_002694025.1 Fidelibacterota bacterium
ATAGAATTCCTTAGCAATATCGTATGCTTCTGTCACGTATACTTTTTTCACAATTTGACCTTGTGTACCTGTTTGATGAGTAACAAGGTTCATCCCAAAAATATTTCTAGCATTTTCTAGGGCATTTTCAAAGTTAGGTGAATATTTTACACCGCCACCCTTTCCTCTCCCTCCAGCATGTATTTGTGCCTTAACAACTACACCTTGGGTATTGAAATCCTGTTGAACTCTTTTAATTGTTTTTTCAGCATCCTCTATTTTTTCAAAAACGTATCCATCTTGTACGGGCATTCCGTAATCAGAGAATATTTTTTTTCCTTGGTATTCATGTATTTTCATAATTAGTTCCTTATAATTGTACCTGCAGTTTCATTTAATGCTTTTTCTATGCATGGAATTGAAGTAATTACTACTTTTTTACCATGGTGTTTTAAAAAGTGGATAGCCGCAATAATCTTTGGTTCTATACTACCTTTCTGGAATTCTCCTCTATTCAAAAATTTTTCAATTTGATTTCTTGTTGTGATTTTTAGTCTTTTTTGATGTTTAGTTCCAAAATTTATATAAACAGAATCAATATCAGTTATTATCCAAAGCTCTTGAGCTCTAATGATTCTACCCAATTTTGCTGCAGAGAAATCTTTATCTATAACAGCGTCTAAACCTTCAAGTTGGCCATCAGTATTATTGAAGACAGGAATGCCACCACCACCAGTTGAGATGACAATTGTTCCTCGATCGACTAAAGCCTTAATCGATTTCCCATGCATGATATATTCTGGCATGGGGGAGGGGACTACACGTCTCCAATCACCTTTAGTTTGCTCTTTGATGTTCCAATTAAATTTTTTAGCTAAAATTTCAGCTTTTTCTTTTATGTACCTGGGGCCAATAAATTTTTGTGGAATTTTAAATTGAGGATCATTTACATTTACAATCACCTGAGAAATTAAAGTTACTACTTCACGGTCTAAATCCATATTTCTAAGTTTATTTTGCAATGATTGTTGAATCATATAGCCAATTGTACCCTGAGTAGCAGCTACACATACACCTAAAGGAAGTGAGGGTATTTTTTTTCGAGTCAATTCCATTCTGTATAATTCATTTCCAACCTGGGGGCCATTGCCATGATTTATACATAGATTATAGTCCCGATCTATGAAATGGCTAATTCCGTCCAAAGCTTGCCTAGTATGATTAAACTGTATAGAAATGTCTCCTGCTTCGCCTTTCTGTGAAATACTATTACCTCCTAGAGCTATCATTGCAGTAGGCATAATTAATTACGTTTTACCTAAAAAAGGATATCTATAATCTTTGGGAGTATTATATGTTTCTTTTATTGTTCTCACAGAAATCCATCTTTGTAAATTTAATTCGGAGCCAGCTTTATCATTTGTTCCAGAAGCTCTACTACCTCCAAATGGTTGTTGCCCCACTACTGCTCCAGTTGGTTTGTCATTTATGTAGAAATTTCCAGCTGAATGAGCTAGATGATCAGTAGCTTCTTTGATGGCTTGTCGATCTTTACCCATAACACAACCAGTTAAAGCATAAGGGGACGTGCTATCAATTAATTTAAGGATATTGTGCCATTCAGATGGTTCATAAATATAAATGGTTAAAACTGGACCGAAAATTTCTTCCTCCATAGTCTTAAAGTAAGGATTAGTAGTAAGGATAGTAGTTGGTGATATAAAGTAACCCGTTGTATCATCATATGTTCCACCAGAAATAATTTCTGCTTCATTAGATTTTTCAGCAAATTGAATATATTGTGTTATTGATTTAAATGCTTTTTTATCAATTACTGCATTCATAAAATTTGAAAAATCATCAGGAGGTCCCACTTTTACACTTTTCAATTCAGATAAATATTTTGGCTTTAATTCATTCCATATATTACTTGGTAAATACGCCCTAGACATAGCAGAACATTTTTGACCTTGATATTCAAAAGCTCCTCTTATCATTGCGGTAGTTAATTCATCAATATCAACACTTTCATGTGCTAAACAAAAATCTTTTCCCCCAGTTTCGCCAACAATTCTTGGGTAGGTTTTGTATTTCTCAATTTGGGAGCCTATTGTTTTCCATATATGTTGAAATGTTTCAGTTGATCCTGTAAAGTGTACCCCTGCTAAGTTTGGGTTTTTCAAAATTGGATCTCCTACTGTTTCTCCAGGTCCTGGTAAAAAATTAATTACGCCATCTGGCAATCCTGCTTCTTTTAATAGTTTCATTAAATAGTAACAGGGAAGTATTGCGCTAGAAGCTGGCTTCCAAATCGAAACATTCCCCATTAAAGCTGGAGCACATGGTAGGTTTCCAGCAATTGAAGTGAAGTTAAATGGTGTTATTGCAAATACAAATCCCTCTAGAGGACGGTATTCAAGGTAGTTTTTGACGCCTTCAGGAGATATAAGTGGCTGATGATTATTAATATTTTCAGCAAAATCAGCGTTAAAATTAAAAAAATCTATAAGTTCACATGCTGAATCTATTTCTGCTTGATAAGCATTTTTACTTTGATTAAGCATTGTAGCTGCATTAATTTTATTTCGCCATTTGCCCCTAAGTAGATTAGCAGCTTTACGGAAAATTTTTGTGCGATAGTCTAAAGAAGATCTTGACCAACTTTCCCAATTTTTTAAAGAATTTTCAATAGCTAAAGCGACTTGTTTCTCATCGGCTAAATGATAATTGGCAAGAGTGTGTTGATGATCGTGAGGCATTACACATTTATTGGTATTACCAGTTTTAACATCTTTTCCACCAATAATTAAAGGTATTTCAATAATCTGGTTTGCCATTCTATAATATTCGTCTATTAAGCTCTGTTTTTCTTTTGAATTAGGCGTATATTCTTTTACAGGCTCATTTTCAGTTGTATAATTAAAATTCATTTAAACTCTTATCTTATTTCGGTTATTTATGTTATTAAAATTACCGGTCTACTATTATTATATCAATAAACAGTATGTTTAATTTTTTAAATTTTGAGCGAAGTCCTTAAACTTTATTAATTCACTTTTCATAATGTTAATTGTTGATGCAGTTACTAATGACTTTCTGTATTTGGAAGCTCCTGGAAATCCTTTGATATAACTAGAAAAATGTTTCCTCATAAGGTTTGACCCCACTTTTTCACCTTTATTTTCAATAAGTAGATTAAGGTGATTTTGACATGTTTTCACGAGGTCAATAAGGGGGGGAGGAGTATATGAAATATCTCCTTTAAGCCTTAATGATGCTTCCCTAAAAAACCACGGATTTCCAATTGCGGCTCTACCAATCATCACTGCGTCACAACCTGTTTCTTCAAACATTTTCATCATGTCATCAGTTGTACGGACATCTCCATTACCAATAATTGGTATTGAACATGATTCTTTAAGCTCCCTTATNTANNNCCATTTAGCAATTCCAGTATATCTTTGTTTTGTAG
The DNA here is from genome assembly GCA_002694025.1 of Fidelibacterota bacterium. Next base: position 3,452 of record NZKX01000102.1, read on the forward strand.
TTCTTGAATGTAATGTTATTGCTTTAACTCCTAAGTTTTGCAGCCTTTCTCCGGCCTCGGGGATAATAATAGAATCACTACTCCATCCAAGTCGCATTTTTACGGTAACAGGTGTGTTAGGAACTGCTTCAACAACGGCTTGAGTAATCTCATCCATTAGACATAAATCTTTAAGCGCTGCCGATCCACCACCTTTATTTGTTATTTTAGGTACAGGGCATCCATAGTTAATGTCTAATATATCAGGTTCAAAATTATCTACCACGTATTTAGCAGCCTTTTCCATAACATTAGGATTACTTCCAAAAATTTGAACACCTATAGGGCGTTCAACTTCTTGAAACTTTATCATATCTAACGTTTTTTGATTTTCTCTTATTATTCCTTCTGATGATACAAATTCAGAATAAACTGCTCCTGCCCCCATTTTTTTGCAAAGCACTCTAAATGGATAATCAGTTACACCAGCCATTGGTGCCAATATGATTGGGGTTTTTATTTCTACTTTTCCAACAAACATAATATTTTAAATTTATAAAAGGAAACTTAGAATATTCTAGATTTCACTAAAAATTAATTCTTAATAGGTTATGATTATAACTGTTAATAAAATTTTGTTAAGTCGTTTTTAATTAATTAAATTTATGTCCAATTTTTCAAAAAAAAATAAATGAATAATGAGTAAAGTCTGTCAAGTAACCGGTAAAAAGCCTATGTTTGGTAATAATGTAAGTCATGCCAATAATAAAACCCGAAGGAAGTTTAATGTTAATTTGCAGAAGAAAAAATTCTGGCTTCCTGATGAAAATAGGTTTGTTACTCTTAGATTATCTATGCATGGTTTAAGAATAATAAACAAAAAAGGTATCACCAGCGTAGTCAAGGATTTACGAGCTAAAGGTAATAAGATTTAGACTATTCCTCATCTAGAAAGCCCCAAAGCTGGAGCTTTCTAGTTTATAGATTAAAGATACAAATACTAAATATTATCTTTAGTCATGTTGTCTTCTTATAAATGCTGGGATTTTTAATTCATTACCGTAAATAATCGGTTTTTCATCAGTATCGTCAAAAGTAAGTATAGGATTGCCATCTTCCTTGTCTTTATTAGTTTCGACACTTTCTTTTTGAACATGTAGCGGTTTGTTCATCTCATCTTGTAATTGTCGTGTGGGAGGGGTATTGACTGTCTTCATATCTGGTTTACCATGCATATTTACATTATCCGCCGAAATTACTTTTGGAATATTAAATCCTGTAGCAATTACTGTAACTCGTATTTCATCTTTTAAGTCAGGGTCAATTACAGCTCCAAATATTATATTTGCTGAGTCCCCTGCTTCTTCAAAAATAATGCTTGTAGCTTCATTCGCTTCCATTAATGTGAGATCATCTCCGCCAGTAATATTAACTAAAACTCCTTGAGCACCTTTTATTGAAGCATCATCCAAAAGTGGACTAGAGATTGCTTGCTGAGCTGCCAATACTGCTCTTTCTTGCCCAGAGGCAGTACCAGTACCCATAATAGCTTCTCCCATATTTTTCATAATTGTTTCAACATCCGCGAAATCTAGGTTAATTACGCCCTGGACATTTATCAAATCTGATATTCCTTTTGCAGCTTGATGGAGTATAGTATCAGCCATTTGAAATGCTTCAGGAAGAGTGGTGTTTTTATCAACAATAGACATTAATTTCTGATTAGGTATTGCAATAAGCGTATCACATGCTTTTTTCATTTCTGCCATGCCTTCTAAAGCTCTTTTCATTCTTTTGGGCCCTTCAAAGCTAAAGGGAAGAGTTACGATTCCAACTGTTAATATTCCTAATTCTCTAGATACTTGAGAAATTACAGGTGCAGCCCCTGTTCCAGTTCCACCACCCATTCCTGCTGTAATGAAGACCATATCAGCACCTTCTAAAAGAGTTGTAACAGCTTCTTTATCTGATTCGACAGCATCTCTCCCAACATTAGAGTTTGCTCCTGCTCCTAATCCTTTAGTTAAATTTTTTCCAATTTGTATCTTTTGCTCGGATGGGTTATTATCTAGGTCTTGCGCATCGGTGTTAATTGCAATAAAATCAACTCCTTTCATACCAGATGTAATCATTCTGGTGACGGCATTACCTCCTGCACCGCCAACTCCAACTACTTTTAATTTTGCTTTTTGCTCACTTAAACTATCAAACTCAAATAGCATGATGCTCTCCTTATTTTTGTGGTTTGGTTAAAACATATGTTCGATGGTATGTCGAATTTTTTTAATTAAGCTTTTAAATGTACCATTATTATGAAAATTGAGTTGTACGTGATCTACTGAAAAGACAGGCCATAATAAAAGTCCTAAAACAGTCGTAAATTGAGGCCTATTAGCTATTTCTAAAGCTCCTTCAATTCTATTTGGTTTGCCTATTCTTACATTTACTTTGAGACTTTTTTCAATGAGAGATGATAGGTTACGAAGTTCGGCTCCTCCCCCTGTCATTACAATTCCATATGTTAATGGGTCTTTAATATCTGCCCTAGATATTTCTCTTATTATCATCTGTAGAATTTCTTGCATCCTTGCTTCTACGTATTTTGAAACCTCCTGTTCCGATACAGTCATATGATTAGCCTCTTTATTTGGATGATATTTAATGTCTAGTTCATTTGATGACATAAAAGATAAAGCAGATGCGTAATTAATTTTAATCTTCTCAGCTTCTTTTTTTGTAATTTGAAGCATAACAGCTATATCATTCGTTATACTAGCTGAACCTATTGGAATAGTAGAAGAGTGCCTTAAAGCAGACCCATGATATACAGCAATATTTGTTGTGTTGGATCCGAACTCCACCAAAGTAACACCCAAATCCATTTCATCTTTCTCCAAAGATGCCAAAGCTGAGGCAACTGGCTGGAATACTAAACCATCAACACTAATACCCAATTCTTCAACGCAATTTATTAAATTGTTTATTGCAGTCGAAGCTGCTGTAACTAAATGTACTCTTGCTTCCAATCGGCGACCCATCATTCCTAATGGATTTTTAATGTCTTCTAGTGTATCTACAACATATTCTTGAGGGATTGTGTGTAAAATATCTTTATCTACAGGCAAAGATACTGCTTGGGCAAGATCCAATACTTGATAAATATCTTCCTGTTCAATGGACCGCTCTGAAATGTTACCTGCGCCACCATTAATTCTATTTAACGCAATTGCAGCTTGAGTATTAATACTACGTATATGTTCTCCTGTAATAGACAGGTAGGTAGATGTAATCTTTGTATTTGCCATTACTTCTGCATCAGTTAATACCTTTTCAATCGTTTCAATTAGTTTATCGCGATCAGTTATCACACCTCTTTTAATACCTCTACTTTTTGTTGTAGCTAGTCCTAGTAATTTTATATTAT
>NZKX01000014.1 GCA_002694025.1 Fidelibacterota bacterium
GACCTGCTGAACACGTTGAATCCTTGTGTTACCCTGCTCTACCACATCTCTTGCAAGCCTAGGCTGCAACTTATAATTACTAAAATTATAATCAACCACCCCTTCTAGATAAGCGATTTCATGACCTTCTGCGGGAAAATAGTAATAATCCCACTTATCATCACTTCGAGCTGCGCCATCTGCATTACTGAATTCCCATTCTCCATAACCAAGATCAGGATTAGAGACCGTGACATTTGCAAATGCAACTAAGCATCCTTCATAAGCTTCTCCCATGTCAGATAATGAAATGAGTGAGGGATTTATCATTTCATCTGCCTCTCCATGAACGATCCCAGCCGTAACGCTTGTTAGTTCTGTAAGGTTATAATATTCTTCAATGGTTCCAGTTAGGGTGACCTCATCTCCTTCTGCAGGACCTAAGTGAGGACTACCACTTAGGTCTACCCACTCAAAATTGTTCCACCCATCATACTCGAAACACACGATCCCATTCCAAGGACCATCAGCGTCCTGGACAAACATATAACGGTACTGATCGGAACCCCAGAATTCTGCTGTTACCACACCATTTATTGTAACTTCTTGTCCATTCAAAGGGCTTGCATCATCGGCATCTGGATCTGCAACGTATTGAATATCATATATAGAAGTGACTGCCACTTCATCGGAAACTGTAAAACTTATATCATCGCCTGCAAACGGATCTAAATCTGCATGATTATTATCCACTAACCAGATAGAAAACGTATGATCTCCTTCTGAAAGACCAGTTAAAGATATTGGGTCTGTTGAATAATGCATTACAGGATCATTACTATCTAAAGCGTAATGAATATGTCCATCGGCGCTTTCTCCTGCGGCACCAACTACAAAGTCAGCAACTAAAAACTCAATGGTCACATTACCTGAAAAAAGCGTTGAACCGTTTTCAGGAGAAACTATTGTAATCATAGGATTGCTGGCTGACATTTCGTGTGGATGAGAACCTATATAGTCCCATGTGTTTTGATCAAACACATGCCACTCAGAGTTGTTTTCAGTTGTTCCTGAAGAGGTAGCCCAATCTCCACCATTCCCCTGAACTACACTTAAAGTTCTAACTAATGTGTGATTTTGGGTTCCATCTTCGACACCTGCAACGTCCCATCCATTCCCAGGATCATCGTCACCGCCCTCTCCAGATACTCCATCTCCATCGGTGTCAAGTGTTCCTATAATATCAATAATTGTTGTTTCATCTCCGTTTACGGTTGCTAATGCTCTAACGTCATCCCCATTGAAAGCAGTAATATACCAGGGGTCTGCATATGCATGTACTTCATCAGCCAATGCAACAATAACAGGATCAGCATCGGAACTAGCAATAACGTAAACATCTCCTGCAGCAATTGTAGCACCTGATTGAAAAGTAAAAGTCTCGCTCCAAGGGTTCCCATTGTAGTTGCCCAGTATGACCACATCATCTAATGATACAACATCACCCGTACCATTATAAATTTCTAAATATTTATTACTTGAACTACCTTCACCATACTCACTAAAAAATAAACCTGTGAAGTCTGTCGGAGTTTGAGCAATAATAGAAGTAGACACTGTATAAACATCATCTCCGCCATTTCCATTATTTCCTCCAGTTGCTAACCCTGACGCACTAAATGTCACTTCTCCAATATCAGTTGAAGGAGCAAGCCAATCAAAAACCCAAGAACCTGAAGTAGTTCTTGCACTATGTTGAACATAATCACCTGTCATCTCAGCATTCGAAGAATTTGAATTAAGAGAAATTTCACCAGCAACATTATTCCCACTTTGGGCAATTGCCTGAAATCCATATCCTCTTGCATTAGTGCCCGTTACCTCTACACCTATAGAGTATGTTTCTCCCGGAACATAACTTTCTGGTAGATTAAAAAAAGAAACCGTACCGTTTCCACTATTCGTTGACCCAGAATGGCATTGAGTACAATTGTTCATGTTGGGTGCGTTATGAGCATAGCCTTGTCCTGGCCCTCCAGAGTTGGCAAAAACACCTGAAACGATTAAAAATGATAATAACTTTTTACCCATTATTAACTCCTTATTATTTAATAATTAAAAACTTTCCCTCTTTAATTTGGCCTGAATTTTTGTCCTCTACAGTGAAAAGATATAGACCTGATGCTGTTGCCTGATCATGCATTGTAATCAAATCCCAAGCATGTTCCCCTCCAGCCATAATAGGATTTTTTTGTGCATCAATATTACTAATATCTTGACCTTTATACGAACCATCATGCTGAATTATTTCTACTAAATCTCCGGCCAATGAAAAAATACGGATTTCAGCCTTTTTAGGTAGATTCCGAAACCAAAGCATTTTATTTCGGCTACCATAGCCATCCCACTCTGCCTGACCTCTGTATGGGTTAGGATATACAGTAGGTAATCCATCCCAAGTGTTTTCCTGAGCTTCCGGTTTTCCTGGAAAAACAAAAATCCTATTTGCATAAATGCTACTCTCTAAACTTTCTAAATTCGCCTCTGGATCTCCTTGGTCGTATGCTGTCACGGCATAATAATTAATCCATCCATCTTTAACCCCTTCGTTTACAAATTTATAATGGTAATAAGTGCTATCAATTAACACACTATCTCTTTCACCGTACTCATTCATTATCGCTACTGTATTAAATCCAGTATTATACCCAATTGAGTTTTCTTTGTCTACTTCTAAAAGCAATGAAAATTCTCCTAGCTTATCATTATTTGTTTTTCTTGCTCCATATATTTTATAACCTTCGAAATCTTTCTGCTGGCTAATTGGATCTTTAAAAAATTCAGAATTATTTTGCCAATACATGGTCACCTTGCCTGATTCTAATTCTATATGCATGTTCGGAGCTGGAGGCGGAGCAGGTAAAATATATCTATCGAGAATTTGATTATTGTTAACATCCTCTCCCTCATCAAGCTGATTATTTCTGTTTTTATCTTCGCCGTCGTAAGCTTTTTGAGCCCAATCATAATTCACATGGAGATTAGTTCTTCGACCCGGAGAATCTGAATTAAAACCATCAAACCAAAGACCGCAAACAACAGTAAAAGAAATGCTGCAGGAATCTCCAGGAGGTAAAGCCCAATTTGTTGTATCCACGTTCGACAAAGATCCTATGGGGCCAGCCGAAACTAAAAAAAGCCAGCTGTTTTCTGCTGCTGGATATCCTTCAGATGTATACTCAGGTCCTGTGCCTTTTGGAACGGATGAAGACATTTTATCATATCTTTCGTTATCGTCGATCGGCATACTGTAGGCAGGATAATCACTATTACTTGAATTCGTCCACACCCATTGATTGTAAAAATTATTTAAGTACTGAGATGGTATTGAACTACCTAATGTAGAAATCCCAATATAAGACTCTGCCCATCCATCATCTCCATCTGTATCAAACTGAGTAGCTATATTCCTTGAAAAGCCGGCATCATCTATTGTTTCATCAAACACATTTAGATTATCATACCATGTAAAACCACCTCCAGGTGTATAATAATCTGTATAATTAAAATTAGCAACGGATGGGTCTGCCCAGATACCTGCATATATGTTTTTTATTGTATCTTGAGACGCGTTGATAAAAGTATAATTCAAAATGACAAATGCATCCGCATAGGAATAATTCCAAGCATAGCTTTTTAGTTGGATATCCAAACCTAAGGGGTTGTGATTGGGAATACCTTGACCATCATTATAAGAATCACCATAATCTGAAAAGTTGGCTAAAATATCCTGGTGAGATATAGCATTTGGCGAGTAAAATTGAGCCATAGAATCTTGAGTAGTAGATGATATTGAAGACAGAATATTAATTTGAGATTTAGCAAACATTTCAAAGCCCTCACTCCCAGATTCAAAAACACCATCTACGATAGAGGTTGATACCCTTCTTTCACCATTTACAACGCCTCCAACCCAAAGTCCTGAATAAGAAAAATGCTCAATTTGTTCGCGTGCTATTTCTGTCTGTTGTTTATACTGACATGAAGGGTTAATGCTACCATCTTCCATACGGTTCCATCCATTACCAAGTATTCCAAAGTTAGTTATGGTAAGTCCTAAATTGCCAACAGATGTATACTTATCATACTCGTCTGAAGCAGTTTGCACCCTTCTTATCCTCCTTTCTTGGGCAAACAATTGCAGTGTCAAAACTATTATTAGTAATCTGAAATACATTTATTTAACAAGGACCAATTTTTTTAAGTGAGTAGATGAAGGGGTACTAATTTTTAAAAAGTAGACACCTGAAGAATATTCTCTACAATCCCATTTAATATCGTTATAACCAGTTGGAATGAAAATATTTTTTTTGTCAAATATTTCCCTACCGAATAAATCAAAAGTTTGAATTGTTATTGTCTGATCTTTTTGTGAATGGTACCTTATTGTAGTTGAATGATTAAATGGGTTTGGAAATAAATTATAGATCTTAAAATCATCAAAAATGGTTTTAACATCTTTTAGCTCAAGATTTCCTTGATACGAATACCCAGGAGTACCATAATCGCCAGAACCAAATGAAATTGTTGAAGTAAACCAATTTTCAATTAAACTATTATCAGAATAAATATCATGTATTTCTTTTGATATTCCGCTAGCGAAATCCCATTCGCTCGTATAATAAACCTCATCTACAATTGCCCCCTCATTATCAATAAGAATTAGTTCATCTTCTGCATTGGACAAAGAAAAACCATTGAAAACATAATCTGGAATAATACCTCCGTTAAATGAATGATCTCCATTCCGAGCCATTACATAAAATTGTCCTGGGTTAACTATAACCTCTTGGTTAATCCCTTCAATAATGTGTATATCTGATCCATTATCTTTTAAAGTCCATCCATCAATAGAAACTGGCGAATCTGTGATATTTGTGATCTCAAACCATTCTCCATAGGAGTCAGAAACTGCAGCAGGGTTTGCCATTATTTCAGTAATGACTATGCCACGATCTGAAAAGACAAGGTCATCAAACCAAATATCCATGTAAACAGGAAGATGATCAGAAGCATCATGTAACGCATCGGCAATCTGATCTGGAACTGAAAAATTATTGCCATTATTTATAGCATCATTAAAATGATCTCCATCGTTTCCATAGGCCGTGTATGAATCCTCAATATATATCATGCGTGATTGATCATTTAAAATGCTCTCTCCAACAAAAAGCCAATCAAACCTATCATCCATTCCCCCATTAGCGCCCCCACCAAAACTACTAGTCCTAGGAGATTGAGTGTGAACATCTGAAAATGAGATATTGTTATGCCAATTTCCAATTCTATTGATTGGATCAAAAAGTCTGCCTCCATTGTTATCACTTGATCCTGTCAACATATTAAATGCAGGTTCGGTAGATGGACTGCTAGAATAAATATTAAAATCCCCTGCAACGATAAAATAGTTCGCCGATGCAGTGTTTAGATGCTCTCTGAGTATAGTTGCTTCTTGAAGCCTCTGTTGAGCATTGGATGNACCTGAGCTAGCCTTAAAATGAGCTCCATAGATATTAAACTGTATTTCAGACATGTTATGAACCATTGTCCATTTTATCACATCTCTAGTCCCTGCTGATTGAGCCGTATTAACTACAGAGGTACTTACAAAACTAAATATATCATGTTTGAAAAACAGTGCAATATCCTGTTGTGCACTTTGATTGAGAAAGGGAGCTCCAGACCATTGGCCATCCTGGTAAGCATCTAAAACATCCGAATGAAAATGCGTATAACCAGTCTCACCTATTATTTCTTGGATAACAATCATATCTGGAAGGACTGACTCAAGTATTGCAATAAAATCTAATTCTCTACCATCATCGTTTGAAAAATTAAGAATATTATAAGTCATAACTCTTACAGTTGAAGCATTTATAAGATAAATACTTAGTATAAATGGTAAAATTTTCATCTAGAAATCTATATACGCTTCAATTTTCCCTACTTCTAAATTATTATGATTTTTTAAAATTTTAGTTTCATAACAACTTAATTCATCTTTTTCTTCATTTTTTAAAAGTTTTAAATGGTTAAGTAACTTCATAGTAGCAATTGGAAGAGCCCGGGGATTCCCATCTAATACCTTTATTGCTATTCCTACCGGTCCATGTTCATCAGTTTTTATGGCAATACCTCTTATAGATTCTCCGCCGACTTTTGTAATACCTCTGCCGTGTAAAGCTTGAATAAAAGATGAATCAAAGTTTTTAGTCCCGCCCACGAGTAAGGGGTAGGATACCATCGCGTCAAAAACTCTTCTTAATTCTACTTCATTTCCCGATGCTAATTTCTGAAACATTTTTGCAATAACCTCGAGTATTAAAAATGGGGTTGGTGCTGAACAGCCATCAATTTGATAATGCAGGTTTTTGGTCTCTGAAATTTTACTTACATAATCATTTATGAATTTTTGAACTGGATGGTCAATCTTTGTATAACCGATTATCTTTCCACCAAGCTGCTTGGCTAAGGCCAACATTCCAGCATGTTTTCCGCTACAATTATTGTATAATTGGGAGGTAGTTTTTTTTGCTCTTATTAAGTTATTTCTAGTATTTTTATCTAACGGTTCATGAGATCCACACTCATAATCTTCAATCGTCAAGTCCAATTTTTTGAGCATAGATCGAGCAGTATCCGTATGTAGTTTTTCTCCTTGATGAGATGCACACATCAAAGCAATTTCTTTATTATTAAATTTGGCTAAATCTACTGCTCCGGCCTTAATTGAAGCTGCCGCCTGAAATGGTTTTAAAGAGGAACGAACGCAAGTTAAATAGTGAGGATCTCCTGATGAAAAAATAACCTGCCCGTTTTTATCAACTACAACGGCAAAGGCTACATGTATACTTTCTGTAAGTTCTCCACGAGTAACTCTACAAGATATAGCCATGATATCTAATATAACATTTTTGAAACGAACTCAAATTTGTATCCTTCTTTTTGTAGCTCAGGTATATATTTCTTAAGGACATTCAAAGTTTTTGGTTTTACATGGCCTATTCCAATTGCATAACCTTTTTCTTGGGATTTTTTGACTAACTTCATTAATTGTGTAGCAATTTTCTCTTCATCATCATCATTATCCAAAAACACATTTCTACTAGCTGTTGGAACATCGAAAATTTTCATAGTTGTTTCACCAATAGTTTCAACTGTTGTTCTACTATCTACGAAAAACTTTTTTTTATCTTTTAGTACTCTTGCAATGGTTGACATAATGCGTTGATCCGCCGAAGCTTTGGAACCCTGGTGGTTATTCATTCCAATCGCTGAGGGAATTTGATTAAAAGCGCTTATAACCCTTCTTTGAATTGTTTCAGCATCCATATCTGTTTTCAATACAAATTGCTCTTCCCCATAGGTCTTTCCTGTGTTTTCCATTGGCATATGGACAATTACTTCAAAACCTGCCGCTTGCGCTTTTTCACTAAAAAAATAACTGTGTTCGTGGCCAGGTATTACAGCATAAGTCAAATCAGCTTTTAAAGATAAAAACCCATCTGTGACATAATCATTTCTGTATCCAAAGTCATCAATGATGATTGCTATTCTACCTTTATAAACAGGTTGTTGTTGTTCTAGTTCAATTTTTGGAAGGTTGTTTTTTTGACTGTTCTTAACATTTTCAATTTTTGACTCTAGTTGCTCTATCCTTTTTTCTAGTGTTTGTCCTCTGTTGGTTTCATCCATCCGTCTCATCAAAACTAACAAGATTAGGATAATACCTAGAAGTATATAAATAATAGGCGTTTTAAAATCAAACTTGCTCATTGTAACAAAAATTTAAGGGATATGATTTGAGGAATTCCAATATTTTGTGATCCATGTCTAATGGAGTACATTACCTCAAAATGATTCGTCAAAACCCCAAAACCAATTGCAGTCTCTAAAACATTAGTAGAATAAGAGACACCTGAATAGAGGTTAAAACGACTCCAGTTAATATGATTACCTAAATGAATTTTAGAACTAGGAACTAGTGAATTTTTTTCAACTGAAGCATAAACAAAATTTACAATATGATTAAGTTTAATTTTTTTAGAAAAACCTACTATTATTCTTTGAGGAAGAAATATGTCATCGTTCCGAAGTTTAGTCATTTTCCCCAAATTTTGGATCACACCTCCAACCTTTATTTCATCTTTAAAATCTAAACTATATCCAAAATTTAAACCAAGTCCTTTTGACTCATAAGTAAAAATTCCATATTGAATGTAAGAAATTGACAAGCCATATCTCATGTTATCCCTGTTAAATGATCTTCCTGCATCAAGAGACAAGCCAAAAGAGCTAAAGTATGATAGCGGTTTATCAGAGGGGGTCTCATTTCGAAATTCTAAATCATGAATCCCTGAGTATCTAAAACCAAAATGAGTTACGACATTATTGTTTTGAAAATTATAACCTACCTGTGTTAGACCAACCTCCCCAAACCACATCCCGTGACTTAATAAGACAGAAGGCCTATTTTGATAGGCATGATACAAAGAGGGATTTACCGGATTATGTTCAAAAAGCGTTGGATGACTTCCTATGCTTAGTTCCTTTGAGGAAAAGGGTAGTGTAAGAAATTGCGAACCTATACCATAGGCAAATACGTGAAATATAAAAAATATTTTAAAATTGATATGCATATGAAATTGTATGAGAAGATTGCGTAGCCCAATCTAAAGAGAAAGAGTAGTCAATGTGTGAGTCACTAGTTTTGATTAAACTGTATTCGTATCCAAATCCAAAAGCAAATCTATCATTACCAAAACCACCACGAAAAAAATATTGTTCTAGAAATCCATACTCTACACCAATTCTGGGAAGAAAACCAAAAAATAAATGTTGATTTTTTGCAAGTTTCGTAATCGAATCAGTGATAAAGCCTATATCACCAACAACCATTAGATCTTTTTTAATATACCGAGACCCAAATCTAAAGATGATAGGAAACATATCTTTATAAGGCCCTCCTTGCGTATATATTTCATTTGTGTCCCATTGATAGTTTGAATTGATGTCTTGTACCATTAGGCCAAAAGTTGTGAACTTTCCTGTTTTAAATAGCAAACCAATATCAAATCCAATACCTGTTCCTGAAACTTGATCTGATTTTGTAATTGGTAAATCATACCTTAAAAGTTTAAAATTAGCTCCAACCGATAACCAAGGAACAATTCTTTGAGCAAAAGTAATAAGTACAGCATTCTCTCCTGTTTGCATTTCAGTAGACTTAAGACCGGTTGTATATCTTCCTTGGATTTGCCCAACTCCTCCATAGATCCAAGATATGCCCATACCAGCTGTTGGTGGAAGTGCTAATGCTATACTGGTAGCTGCAAGTCTCCTATCTAAAGTAAGATTTGAATAAGAAGTACCAAAATGACGCTGAATTAGAAATGCTGACCAAGCTGGGTTATGGTATGTAGGAAAACTTGGATCTAGTTCTGCAGTAAAACCGCCACCCATTGCAATAGATCTAGCGGTTAACCCCATTCGTAAAAATCCACCAGGCCGCCCTCCCCATTCTTGACTAAATAAGGTAGAAATTGTAGTAATTATAAAAAAAATTATTCGCATTATTTTACTATAATTAATTTATCCCAATAATCTTGTGAGGATTTATTTGCAGATATAGAATAATTCATTTTAATAAAGTATACCCCATTGGCAACATAGTTACCATTTAAATCCCGTCCATTCCATTTAAGTGCTCCATTATAATTTTCTAAGCTAAACATTTTATCATAAACCTTTTCCATAGCAAAGTTGAAAATCTCAAGTTTGGCCAACCTATTTGATATAACACCTGTATGAAATCTAACATAACCTTCGTTACCCAATTGGTTGTGATTTTGAGGAGAAAAAGGGTTTGGATATGCATAGAATTGATCTGCATCATACTCAGTTTGGAAGATTGTCCAGTTATCCCCATTTAGATCTGTTGAGTAGGCTAATCCATCTGAAGTTCCGATCCAAAGTAAACCTGTGGTATCTCTTTGGTCTAGTACAGAAGTATAAACAACGTCGGTTAAAACTTCACTTTGGGATAAAAATGTTTTATCAATAGCAGGATCAAAAAGCGCCCAATTTATTCCATCAAAACTTTTCCACAACCCGGACTGACTTGACGCGAGGACTAGAGAATCTTGTGCATAAACGTTATATATACGTTCCCCAATTAAAGTGCTTTTCCAGGTGACACCACCATCGCGAGAATAACTCAAACCTCGGGTCTCCCCTTGAGAATCAGCATTCATTGTGGCTGCCCATATTGTAGTTCTGTTGTTCCAATCTTGTTTTGCTAGACCAACAACAAAGTTACCAGAAAGACCATCTTCAGGAAACCTATAATGAACCCATTCAATACAGCGTGTTATTTCGTCTATTCCATCTGGGCCTTCTTCACGAGTTCTAATAATTTCTCCACGATTGATTCCATTTGCAGTTCCTACCCATATTGTATCAGACATCGATGGATCAGGACTTGGTACTAACAATACTGAAAAAGCCTTATGATTATGGTTCCCACCGTCCACTGGATCTCGCGGATTTAAATAATACCCGGGTTTGATTTTTCTTCCTAAGCCATCATCAACGAAACCCTCGCAAGTGGATAAAGAATCTTGAAAGTCCATTGGCATGGGAACATTCTCCCAGAAACCTGTATTTATATGAAACCTTCGTAATCCTCCTGCCCAGCTTGCAGTATATAATGTATCATTTAATAATTGACTATCATATGTTACATTTGCTTCTTTAACAGTTACTGGAAGCATTTTAAAGCTTCCTTCTCCAAAAAATTGAACAAGCGTGTCTTCTTCAGATTCATCCCTAGGTTGTTTTAAATAAGTCCAGTTTATTGCAGAAGAATCGCTATAATTTGATAAATCAGCAATAGTAATACCATAACCTACCTGAATAGATCCATTGTCTCCTGAAAATGAGACTGCAATTTTTTGACCGTCTACTGAAATAGATGGAATACCGCCAACCGGGAGTAGGTTTGTAAAAGTGTTATCACTTATAGAATCAGAAGTAGTTCTATGCGAATATACCTTATGCCCATTATGAAGTGCTAGCCCTTGACCTGTTCCAAGCCAAGTAAGGGAATCTCCAAGCAAACGAATTTCTGCTATTATGTTACTACTCAGGCCAACCTGAAAAAACGAATCACTAGCAGTCGATTTTAGTGAAAATCTTTCAGGAGCATGGTACTGCGCCATAATTTGTGCAATGAATACACTAAAAAAAAATACTCTATTGAATGATAATAACATGGTCCACTGTTTGGCTGTAATCATTTGCCATATCTTGTACAGAAAATCTCCAACGAAAAGAACCCGTACGTGTAGTATCATCCAATGGCTCTGTACCAAATCCGTCGCCGTATATTGGAATCTTAAAAGTATAGATACCGTCTCCTTTTGCAGAATCTCCGCTTGTAAAGTCTGGAGGGTATAAAATTTCAGTATTCCCATCATCATACAAATAAATCATATTTCCATTATTCATCATTTCGTTATCCCTTAAGCTAAAGGAAGTAAAACCAACCCATTTGATTGTTTCGTTTCCATCACCATCCGTTACCATTGCTTTTACCTTAATAAGATTAATATTCCTGCCCTCTGGCCGAACAATTAAAGTATCTGCAAATATATTTATAATTTTAGGAATTAAATTACCAATCTTTGCTGAATCTAATAAGCCAATAAATTTAGCATCGCCGTAAACTGCCGTAAAGTCAGCGAACAAAAAGCTTGTATCTAAATCTGTAATCGGATTTCTTGCTAAGGAACTGTTTTGGATTTTTCTGGAGAAAATATTATCTCCTGCGATGATATCTCCATTAACGCCACTATCATTGAGCACAATTACATCGAAATCTCCAGAAATATCAGGACCATACCACCTGACAAAGGTACTATCTAATTTTTCTGATTGATATTCATCTTCAAAGTTTGCGCTGAAGTATACTGTATTTTGATCCTGCATAAAAGTAAAAGTGGTATTTGAAATAGGGCTCTCGTAGTAGATCGGTTCAGTTTCAGAGCAAGAAAATAAAATGAGAGATATTAACAAAATCATTTTTATTAAAAAATTATAGAATTGTAAAAAAAAGTTCATATCAACACTCACCAATTTTGATTGTCTCGATAATAAATATAATCAACCATTAATCTACCTACTTGATCCAGACTTTCTGCGCTGCACTTATCTGGCGTATCATCCATCGTATGCCAAAAATTAGCGTAGGGATTAGGATACTTAAAATCAATCAAATCTATTGCTGGGATACCAGCTATCTCAAATAGAGGAACGTGATCATCGTATATAGCATATTGAGGTGTCATATCGAAAGCTTCAAGGCCTAAAACCTTTGCTCTTTTCCAGAGATAACGTACTAATTCAGGATTAAATTCTAATGAATATTTTTCAATGGGAAGATGTAACTGCTTATCTGCAACCATATCTAAATTAATTGCTTCATATGGACGTGGAATAGGCAGATATTTTGCGAAATATCTAGATCCCTGACAATATGTTTCATTCTCGCCAGGTATTCCCAAATCTTCCCCATCAAACATAACAAGATTGACACCAATTTTCGGATGATTTTCGCCTAAAATTCTAGCTAGCTCTAATATTACTGCAACTCCTGAAGCACCATCGTTTGCCCCAATGATTGGCTGATTTCTATCTTCTCTTTTTGCTTCCATATCTGCTACTGGCCTAGTATCCCAATGGCAGGATATCATCGTCTGAAACTCGGCATCTGGATTAAATCTAGCAATGACATTTGTTAGTTCATGGGTCTTTTTTCTTATCCTTGGATCTTTGTAGGAAAATTCTTGCAGGATTACTTCATCTGCATATTTTTCAAATTCTTTTACCATAAAATTGAGACATGCATAATGCCCGTCAGAGCCAGGATTTCTAGGACCAAAGTCACACTGAGTTAGTAGATGTCCAAATGCTCGATCCTCATCAAAATCTGGAACATTTGGTCCACAGCTAAAAAGAAAAATAAAAAAAAGAATCGAGAATTTCATATCATCCAGAGATTGCTAAATTAACATCAAAACCAAAATCCCTATCGATTTTTCTACCTGTGGTTCTGGTATCGCTTTCTCTGTATTCATATCGCACACCACCACTTACCTTTGTAGAAAACTGGTAGGACATTCGAAGTCCAGCTTTCCAGCTTTCTGAAAATGAGCCTATCTCTAAATCTGTTTTATTACCTGACCTTTCCTCCTGACTTTTATTTAAATCAAAGTTTAATGTGAAGCTCATAGTATTATTTAGATTGAGATTACCATAAAAAGGTACAGGAATATTTATTCCACCCCTATGAGTGTAAGTACCTGTTGATGTATAACTATTATCATTTTGGATTGTTAAACCTGTTGGGGATTCATCTTTTGATTTATTCAAATTATTCCTAAAAGTTACAGAAATATTTTTATGTAAAGTCATATTCATACCGATTAAAGGCGAAAAGTTACGACTAATCCTGGATGAACGCTCATTCTCCTTAAAATCTTTTGCAAAAGCTCCAAAACTAGAAAAACTCATTTGTTTCGGTGCGCCCTCCTCAAACTGCCAAGATCGTGTCTCCTTACCCGAATAACCATGTTCGATAGATGCTGATTTTGCAATAATTTTAATGATAGGCCATTTTTCTAACCCACTCATTCTAAAGCTCCAACCAGGAAAGGGTAAGCCCTCATTAAACAGTTCACCAAAAGCAAAGAAATCCCTAGTCATGGATAATTGTTCAATCCCAGTATTAGACCGTGTAGTAGAAAAATTTTGGGAGAAGTTCGTACTTATATTTATTGCACGGGTTAACTTAATGCCAGTGCGTATGGAACCATCTCTTTTGTGGTCCCATGTCCCCAAATTACTGCCAACCTCTTCGGATTGCTTTAGCCCGTGATCTGGTAACCATCCAAATTTATATCCAGCAGGAACCTCTCCAATTATTTGATTTGCCGATCTGTTTAAAGTTTCAGTGTAACTTAAAGAAATCGGATTTATTTTTTTTGTCAAACCATGAATATATTGTAAAGGATTAAATGATGCCTTTCGATCCTGCTTACTTTCTTCTTCTTTAACAGTTGATTTCCTAGACCTTGACCTTGAATTTCTTGATCTGGATTTGGACTTATTTCTCGCGCTTTTCTTTGGTTTGTAAACTAATTCAATTATCTGAACAGGAACTACGTTAAAATTAGATCCAAATCTTAACTGAGTGCTTACATTTTGTCCTTCTCTGGCAAGATCATCAGACCATCTATAACTTGCTGTGTAATTAAATGAGGGCTTTAACCACTTCATAATTGCAGGATTATATGTTGTATTAAATGTCTCTGATGATTGAGTTACTATTCCTGGGTCTAATTCTTTCAATGCTAACCAAGCATAACCTCTATATTCATTTAGTTTACTTTGTCCATTCCAACTGTATTTACTGGCCAATGTATTGGTTAATTTATAATCAAGATTGAGCGTTCTATTCAATCCAAAATTATATGTCTCAGGACTCTTTTTACCTCCTCTTGTCTCATTCCAATTTAACTTTTCACTAAGATTTAAACCTGTTTTAAAGGAAGATGGGGTATAATACAATTGAAATCCACTTAATGTACTACCAACAAGTGGTATTTTATCTGACCACGACAAAGGCCTGATGTAATTACTTCTGCCAAACGATAAATTATAGTCTAATTTACCTGAATAAGATTCTGTCCATTTTTCACTATAAGTCACATCTGACGATCTTGATTGCGATGCACTAAAATTCACAGACAAGTTATCTAAAGTATACTTTACTAATTTGTTATCTGATTTTCCAGTTTTTTTAATAGCTGTATTAATTGAAACTGTATTACTTAAAATCATCACAGAATCGGGAGTGTTNTTTGGATCAACCAATATATCTTCACCTGAAAAATATTTAGGCCTACTTAGATTTTGACTAANTGANCCATTGACAGGTATAGATATACCAAATGATCTNGGTAANAACCGATGTAAATCTAACTTTGCATTAAAATTAAAGTTTTGGGAGTTNTTATTTGATTTTGATANCCGTTCTTGTAATCGATGATAATCTGCATCCTGCCTACTATAAATGAAGCTTGCAGAGCCAAGATCCGATAACTTTAAATTTGATTGGACCCGCATTGCAACTCCTTTCTCCTTTTTAATGCCACTAAGACGAAGTTCGTCTAACCATATTTCTCCATTAATTGGTACTTCACCCGTATTTTTTACACCTACCATAAAATACTGTAATCGATTAAGTGCGGGCTGACCAACAATTTTTACCTCTTTTCCATTAAGATTTCCATAATCATCAGTATAAAGGTATTGCCTTGTATTTATGGAATCCAGAATTATGTCACTTTCTCTTATTTTATTTATGTTATTAATATCTCCTTGTTTTAAGCTAGTTAGCCAATCAAGAGGAATTAAAAAACTATTGCGTTTTTTTTCCTCATCCCATCCAGAATAAATTGGCTGCGTCACCTGATAATAATCATCTGCTAAACCAAATCTAAGAAATAGTTCTACATCAGTTTGATCAGCACTTATCCATGGATTGTTTTCATCCCCGTGTACATACATTTTCATATAATCATAAGTCATAAAACTTCTTTTTTGGTTATCATTCAAAGTATACAATGTTTTTTGAGCAACTCCAGTATGCTTCGGTGGTAAATTGGTAAATTTAAGTGCTAATGATTGCTCCTTTGATTCAATTTGATTAATCCTATCATATTCCCCCTTAACTCCCTTCGGTGGAATATAGTCGGCATTGTCTTCATTATTAATGACTGCTACTTGGAATTGCACTTCATCATCGGATTCTAATAAATTTTTAGAAATATTATATGTCGAAGAAAAAGATGTTGTATCAGGAGATATAATTCCTAATTCCTGCCACTCATTTCCGACAATCTCCATTTTAGCGATTTTTAATGACTGAAAATCTACTAGTGGGTCAAAGCCAGTAATCGATAGTCGAACATATCGAATTTCATTCCATTCAATATTTTGTACTTTTTGAAAATGAGATAAAGGAATACGAAAAAGTCTCCATCCTGTTGGTCCTGTATTATTCTTTGTTATTCCCGCAAGATAAGTGGTATCAGTAAGAAGAAAATTAGAAGAAAAGTAATCATTTGTTTTGTCTAAAAAAGTAGACCTATCGAGGTCTTCTGTATCAGGATATTTTCCACCCTCTTGAATACGGGATCCCGTTCCATTAGATTCAGTACCATTAATCTTCGATGGGTCTCCTCCCGGATCATAATACCAATTATCACCATTTGGATCTTCTGGATCTACATCTTCAGAGATATTAATCTTTTGACTATTTCCTGAACTTAAGTACTGACCAAATGTGCTATCTTGGATATTTAGGATACCATTACCGTCTGTATCAGGGAGACAACCGCCCCATCCATTCTCATTTTCATCAAAGCAACCATCTAATCCGGTATCCTCCTCCTCCTCTAGAAAACCATTACCTAAAGTTAAACCTGCAGCAGGTTTATCCTCGGTATTAAGCTGGCCATTTCCATCGGTATCTTCAGAAATTTTTACTAAATCTATTTGCAACCTGCCTGATTCACCCTGAACCCATATTTCAAAAAACTTACTTTGAATCTGATCATAATCTCCTGAATAAAGAGAGGTCGTTATTCCAACCCACAGAGAGTCAGGATCATAGCTTGAATGATGTTCGCGTGCCCCGTAACGCAGTACTAAAACATCAGTAGTTTCATTGCCTGCTCTAATAGAGGTAGATTGATTTGGCCAAATATCTTTGGTTTTATATGGAACATATGGATTATACCAATGCATTTTCCCTCTATTTTTCTGAGGCCTAGGTTCTAGAAATATTGAGTCTTGTTCACTGTATACTAGAGGAGCTGATGAGGCTTTCCAAAATCTACGCTGAATTGATGGCGAGGTTGTCCTTTTACTACCTTCAAAGTCATCTATAAAGGCTACACCATTGGGGTCACCTGTAGCAGTATTATTT
>NZKX01000045.1 GCA_002694025.1 Fidelibacterota bacterium
TGGTGCAAAGAGTACTTACAACGAAAGATTTATCATCTGGAAGAAAAGCGATGATTGGTAGTGGAATTTTTGTACTAATACAATTTACAATATTTTTATTTGCAGGTTCACTTATTCATCATTTTTTTGGCGGTGTAGAACTGGAAAAAGATAGAGAGTTTTCAACATTTATTGTGCAACATCTTCCAGTAGGTTTAAGAGGATTATTGCTAGCGGGTATTCTTTCTGCTGCAATGTCTACACTTAGTTCTTCAATTAATTCCCTAGCATCCTCGACAATAATTGATTGGTTTGGTGGAAAGTCAAATCTAAGATTTTCCAAAATTGTGAGTTTGTTTTGGGCTTTTGTTCTAATAGGCATTGCGCTTATTTTTGATGAAAGTGATTCTGCCATAGTTATCATAGGACTTCAGATAGCTTCTTTTACCTATGGAGGACTTTTAGGATTATTCTTATTAACTAAGTTTAGGAAAAAATTTCATTTAATTAGTTTAATATCAGGACTCTTATCAAGCCTGTTGATTGTTTTTTACTTAAAGCATATAGGCCTAGCATGGACTTGGTTCATAATGGTTTCGGCTTTTATTAATGTGCTGGTATGTAACATTGTTGATTTATTTATTAATCATAGAAATGACAAAGTTTTGTTAATTCCTTTAAGCTTGATTGCACTTTGGATCTTTTATGCATTATCAGGCCCAAAACAAAATAAAATCCCAGAACATGATTCTAAAGTGCTAAAGGCAATTTTGAACCATGTTGATAAAAAGTATGTAGATATAATCAACAATCCTGAGCAGTATAAATTCCAACTAATGTATACACAAATTAATCGAGACAAAAATAATCAACCAGAATTCATTTCCCATTCATTCGGAGTTGCGTCAGAAAAATACTTTTATCCTGCTAGCACTATCAAGCTACAAGTCGCTGCTTTATCTTTGGAAAAATTAAATCAGACTCCCTCTATTAATAAAGATACATACCTAAAAATCAAAGATGGCTTTGAATCACTTAAGGGAGTAACTGTTGACTCTACAGCAAAAAACGGTCTTCCTACAATTGGTCATTATTTACATAAATTATTCGTGGTCTCAGATAACGACGCTTTCAATAGACTCTATGAATATCTTGGCTCTGATCATATAAATTCTAGAATGTGGGAATTAGGATTTCCAAATACAAGGATTAGACATCGTTTGAGCCTTTCCTTGACAGAAAAAGAAAATCAGTATGCAAACGCAATCCAATTCTATAATGACTCTGGAATTATTTTTGAGGAACCGAGTCGTGAAATGGGACTAGAATTAGATAGTCCATTTGAAGACTGTTTCTTTGGCAATTTTCACTATTCAATGGGGGAAAAAGTAGAAGGGCCAATGGATTTTTCTAAAAAAAACTTTATGAGCATTCCTGACCAGCATAAATTTTTGATTCAGTTAATTTTTCCATCAGAAAATGACTCTGAAAATCAATTATCTCTTTCTGAATCAGACCACAAGTTCATCTTAAACAAGATGTCTATGCTACCAAGACACAGCACTCATCCAAAATATAATCCAAAGTTTAATGATGGATATTGTAAGTTTTTTATGTTCGGAGATAGTAAAGCCAAAATTCCAGATCACATAAAAATTTTTAATAAAGTGGGTTTAGCATATGGATTTGTTTTAGATAACGCATATATAGTTGATTTAAAACATAATATTGAGTTCTTTCTCACAGCAGTTGTGTATGGTAACAAAAACGGAATATTGAATGATAATATTTATGATTATGATACCCAAACTATTCCCTTCCTAGCTGAGATAGGGAATGTTATCTATTTGTATGAAAAAGAAAGAGGAAAGAAATATATTGCAGATTTATCTTACTTTGGTGTACTATAAGCTTTAGAAAACTATTGTATGATATATCCACAAAAATTTAGATCAATTATTTTTGATAAATTTTGTTACAGGAAAGTTAATTTTCTTTATACTGGATTTTTATTAATGATAATTAGCGTGATGTTGTTAGTGTCATCATCATGCGAGGACGATAAAATTTCAATTCAGAACTCTGATCAAGATACACTAATCACCACGAATGACACGGTGTTTTTTCAAGACTTAACTACATTGTTTGAAAATAGATGTTATGCTTGCCATAGTGAGCCAGAGTACAGTTTCTATGCTTTAAATCTGGACTCGTATGAAAACACGATGCTAGGAAGTCAAAATGGTCCGATTGTTGTCCCATTCGATCCAGAGAACAGTTTATTATATACCAAATGCTCAGGTGAACACATTGACGGTGATCGTATGCCTCAGGATAATTTCAATTTTTTTGATAATAAACCTGATAAGTTAAAATTGATTTACGATTGGATTTTATATGGATGTTTGGAGTGATCCTTTAAACTGATCGCTATTATTTTACCCTAGATAAATTGTGAAAATTTTAAGATGACATATTGAATATACGTTTTATAAAGAGGAAGGATTCTAACCTTTTTGGACTAAAATTCTCAGATCGCTCATCTAATGAGTTGATAGCTACCTTACCACCTTGATGAATAAAATCTTTTCCACCTATACTAATTCCTACATGAGTTACTCTATCTTCTTTACCGAAAAATAATAAATCACCTTTATGTATATTTGACCAATTTTTGTTTGGAGTAATTGTCACTCCCTCAAGAGCTTGCTGTCTTGCATCTCTTGGTAGCTGAATTCCACTTGCCTTAAATATTGTTTGTGTGAATCCTGAACAATCATTTCCCTTTGTTGAATTTCCTCCCCATAGATAGGGTGTTCCCATCATTTTGTATGCTTGTTGTAAAATAAAATCTGGAACTATAGCCTTTTTTAATTTTTTATTAACTAGCTGCATATTTTCTATTTTAGCAAAACCAGATCTTCCATCTGGCAGTAATAGAGATACCCAGTTTTTGTTCTTTATTTTTCCAATGAAAACATTATTGAGAACCATATCACCAACAGGTTGACTACCCTCATTAGGCTGTGAAAAAATATAGCCTTGAAGTTTTTTAGTAGTATAATTAGTTTGTATTTCCCATTTGTTTTTTTTGACAGAGTCACAAACATGGAGACCTGTACTATTTATCCAACCTACATAATTATAATGTGTTTGAGCTAAATACCATCCATTGTTGTAGCGCAATAATTTGATTGTATTTCCTAATATTGCCTGATCAACCATCTGACTTGAATGNCGTGGTTTTTCTCTAAGAGGGGTAACACTTACATTTACAATGGCAAAATTACTATCACCGAGAGCAGAGTCNGGGAGTAACATAAATCTATTAGTATATTTTTCTTTTGTTAATAGTGAATCGGTATACCTTATTAGGTTTGAATGTATGATAGAATTTGTTGTTTCTCCTTCCAATATCCAGTAGCCATTATTGTGATCTAAATCAGCTGTAAATATAGATAAGGATTTATCTTTTATGTAGGCATCTTGTAATGCTAATACATGTTCCTTGAATTCAAGAATTACTTTTTTATGGCCGTTACAACTGAGCGCGATGATAAGTAAAGCGAAAATAAAGAGGCGAATAGAAATGTAAGACTTATTTTTAATAGTATTCATTAAGAGACTCTACGATCTGAAATTTGTTTTTAGTTTGTTTATAAGAAAATGCATCAAAGTGCCACCATTCTGAGTCTATAGTTGTAAATCCGGCATTTGTCATTGCATTTCTTAGTATATTTCTGTTTTTAATTTGTTCTTTAGTTAGTTTTCCAATTGTAAACAAAGAATCTTCTAAAGCAGGGAATGCGAGCTTACCAAAATGGTCATAATCAGTTCCCATATCTAGAGGTTCCCCATTACTAGAAGCTAGAGTTAGATCAATAGCTGCACCGTAATTATGTATTGATCCCTTTAGAGGGTTTGCAACAAACTGTCCACGTTCACTTTCTGGAATAGTGTCAAGTGCATCCCATAATTTTTGTTGCACATCTCTAGGCCTTAGTCCATCAAAAACAAGAAACCGCAAGTTAGGGTGAGATTTTTTTAGGAGTTCATGTGCTTTTAAAAGCATTTCTGCAGGCTGTTTCCGAAGATAGCAAGAATCTAATTTCCCATAAATATCTTCGCCTATGAAATTATTTTTAGAAGAATATCTTAGATCAATAAAAATAGACTGGTCCATTTTTTGAATATTTACTATGTTTGGTTGATGAGATATGGTTGTCTTTAAATTATCTCCAAAAAAAAACTGGCAAAAGAATACAGCGCTTATTATGCCAACAAAATCTGCAAATAGACCTGCAACTAAAGCATGCCTAGATTTTTTTATTCCTACAGATCCAAAATATACTGCCAATACATAAAATGTAGTTTCCGTAGATCCAAACATGGTTGCACCTATTTTTGCAATCAATGATTCAGGACCATACTGTTCAATTAAATCTGTCAAAAGACCAAGTGACCCACTTCCAGATAAAGGGCGCATTAGTGCAAGTGGCAGATTTTCAGGAGGAAATCCGCAATATATAAGCATTGGTGATAAGGCATTCAAAAGTAATTCCAGCGCACCTGATGCTCGAAACATCCCAATAGCAACTAAAATTGCAACTAAATATGGAATAATCCTGACAGCGATATTAAATCCATCTTTGGCTCCGTCAACGAAAGATTCATATACCTTTATTTTTTTAAAAACTAGGCCGTAAAAAGGGATCATGACTAATAATAGAGGGATGATATACCTTGAAACTTCGTTCGTAAAAATGACAAAATTATCAATCATTACTATTATCGGTGTCTACTTTAAAACGTTTAAGTTTCTCCAAAAACTTTACCGCGAATATTGCTGCAACTGTTGACATGCCTGTTGCTAATATAGTTGTGATAAAGATCTGATTTGCAGCTGCACCCATAAGAGCGACAACCGTAGCAGGTAAAATCAATTGAACGCTAGAGGTATTTATTGCTAAAAAAGTACACATAGCATTCGTAGCAGTCTCTTTATCTGGATTTAATTCTTGCAATTCTTCCATTGCTTTTAATCCCATGGGAGTTGCTGCATTACCAAGCCCTAATATATTTGCGGCCATATTAAGTACAATTGATCCTATTGCAGGGTGATTTTCTGGAACATCCGGGAATAAGCGAATTGTAATCGGACGAATAGCCTTGGAAAGGATACGAATGAGTCCTGACTCTTCAGCTATTTTCATGGTACCAAGCCATAGAGCCATGATGCCAATAAGTCCAATTGCAATTTCAACCGCGGTTTTTGACATACTAATTGCTGCCTCTGTTACAGCATCAATATTCCCTGTAAAAATTCCCACCACAACAGCGATAAACATCATTCCAAACCAAATATAATTCAGCATTGATTATGTATCCGAAACCGCACTTTCAAGCGTGGTAATATATGGTTTGTTTTTTAGGGCATCTAGCTCTACTGGAATAGAAAGAGGAATTGTACATTGGTATTTGCCATGTCCGCAAGGAAAATTTGTTATGATAGGTATATCAAGGTGTCCGCAAACATCCATGATTATTTCATCTGTACTTTTCCCAAATCGAACATCTTGATCTTTGAAGTCATGCAACTCTCCAATAATGAGGCCCTTTATTTTTTTAAAAATTCCAGCATTACGTAAATGAATCAACATTCGTTCAAATGCATATAAGTATTCATCAACATCTTCTAGGAAAAGGATTACATCAGTTGTTTTTAAAGAATCAATAGTTCCTAATCTATTAGCTATTAATGTTAAATTGCCACCCCAAATCTTTCCTTCGCATATCCCTGGACGCAAGATCCGGGAAGGTATATCCTTAGGACAGGAAATAGTTACCTTGCTAGATGATTCCAAAATGTTCATCATAGAGTTATAGTTATATTGAACGAACTCTTTCCGAAAACTAGAAAGCATTGGTCCATGAAAAGTAACCAAATCTGTTTTCTGGGTTATAGAAGTCAGATAGGCAGTTATATCGCTGTATCCTAAAAAGATTTTAGGATTAGATCTAATATTTTCATAATCTAATAACGGTAA
>NZKX01000046.1 GCA_002694025.1 Fidelibacterota bacterium
TCAGTATGAATAAAATTTCTCATGGGATTGCAGTTTCATTTGGCCTTCGAATAGCTTTATCAATTTCTGCAGAGTTATATAAATTCCCTAAAGAAAAAATAAATAGCGTAAACTATATTTTAAATTATTTGGGATTTTCAGAAACCTTAAATATGCCTTTGAAAAAAGACACAATAATGAAATACATTCGGCTCGATAAAAAAATACAAGGAAATGATATAAATTATATTTTACTTAAAAATATAGGAGAGCCTTTTATAGAAAAAAATATTAATGAAATATACATTGAAAAAGCCTTAAATACAGTTAATGGAAGATAAAAATCATAAAAGATTAGGTAATCCTATGTCATTAGGTTTTCTTGGGGGTTCAGTTTACTCAAATATTGGATATACTCATTTTTGTGCATCTGGTTTGGATGGATTATGGCGTTTAAAAGCAGGATCATTAAGTCGGGATAATAATAAAAATTCAAATTCAGGAAAAATTTACAACATTTGTGATCAAAGAATTTACTCAAATTGGAAAGAGATGTTAGAAAAAGAGGTTGGCGACCTTGATGCTGTTGTGATACTCAGTCCTTCAAACCTGCATTTTGAAATGGTTGAATATGCGTTAAAATTAAACTATCCTGTGATATGTGAAAAACCTTTAGCTAGCAATCTAGACGAACTTGAGGTGATTATAAATTTACAGAAAAATTTAAATGCCTTTATTGCAGTTACTTATAATTATACGGGTTACCCAATGATAAGATTGCTAAAAAAAATTATTTCTGATTATATACTTGGAGAAATATTTCATTTTCAGATTGAAATGCCGCAAGAAACATATTTGAGGTGTGATAGCAATAATAATCCATTTTTTGTGGAAGATTGGCGAAAAAAGGACCATAACACACCTACTATTAATTTTGATTTAGCTGTTCACATGCACCAAATTATTTTTTATTTATTAGGTGAATACCCAAAAAGTGTAGTTGCTCATGAAAAAAACCACAACAAAAATTTTGATATTATAGATAATGTTAATTGTTTAACAGAGTATTCTAACGGTCTGGATGGTCATTTTTGGTGGAGTAAAAGTTCGTTAGGAAATAGAAATGGTTTGAAAATTAGAATTTTTGGATCCGAAGGATCAGCGTGTTGGATTCAAGAAAAACCTGAACTGCTTTATTTGTCATATAAAGATGGTAGGAAAGAGACAATCGATAGAGGAGATAGTAGATATTCAAATTTTATGAAAACTTATCATCGTTTTAAAGCTGGTCATCCGTCTGGGTTTGTGGAGGCTTTTGCAAATATTTATAAGGATCTCTATATTTGTTTAAATCAATTTTTATCTGAAAAAGATTTTTCTTCAAAAGAATTATTTGGAACCAATATGTCTAAGAGGGAATTAATGTTCTTTAATGCTATTAAGAAGTCTATAGAGACAAGGTCTTTTGTAGATGTTATTTGCAATAGCCAATCGATTATCAATAATTGAAAAAAATATTATCAATCATTATTCCAACCTATAACTCGGAGAGTACGCTATCTCGAGCTTTAGAAAGTGTACTATTTAAAGATAATTTTATTTCCGAAAATGTTGAAATAATTGTTTGTGATGACTTTTCAAATGATAACTCTGTTTCTACTATTAGAAAGTTATCAAAAGGCGGATTAATAAAACTTGTTAAAAATACTTCCAACCTCGGTCCAGGAATTTCCAGAAATAAATGTATTGAAATCTCAGAAGGAAGATGGATTTCATTTTTAGATAGTGATGATTACTATAAAAAAAAGGGACTAAAAAATTTAATTAGTCTTATTCTAAAACATGAGAAAAATGGTGTGGACCTTATTATATATGGCTATAAAGGCCTGAGCGAAAACTTGAAAGAAGACTATTTGAAACTTCAAACTGACGGCTCTGTAATTTATAGTTGTGTAAATAAAAATATTATTACAGATAACAATATTGTCTTTTCAGAAGGGTACCATGAGGATGTTGACTTTCAATTCAAATTAATTAATTATTCTAAGAAAATCAAAATAGTTAATAATAATATTTATAAGAAATCAAATAGACCAAACTCAATTGTAAATACAATAACAGAAAAACATATTGACGGATTTTTTAGGGCTTGGGAAGAAATTTTTCAGTTAGTAAAAGGTAATAATCAATACGAGGACCTTATGAGGATTGGAACAATAGGACTAGTATCTACTCGAATAAGAGCGATATTGCAAAACGAACCTAAAGTTACTCGTCAAATTAATCTTCTTAAGTATTTGAAAACAAAATTAAAGAATCAGAATTTCTACATAAAAACTCCGATGCTGGACAATATATACTTAACAAAATATGAAAAAATGTATGCTTTTTTTATGAAAAATAAAAATTTCAACGAAGTTTTTATTCAAGAGACGAAAAAATTAGAAAAAAAAAGTTGGAGTTGTTCTGACCTGCAGAATTCAATTTTTTTTGGGCCAGATGAAATAAGGACATGCTGCAAAAGGTTTTTTTATAGAGGGGAGATGAAAGGCGATGTTGTTTTACTTAAAACCAAGAAGAAAAACCTTGATGCATTGGCGATTAGAAAATCAAAACAGAACTTAATTGAAGATATCAATAAAGGTAATGAAACGCCTTGTACTGGGTGTCCGTATCTTGAGTTTAAAGATTGGCATGAGAATAGTAAAAAAGGTTATGACTATATATCCATGGAGTATCATTCAATTTGCAACTTAAAATGNTCNTATTGNAGTGATAAGTATTATGGAGGATTAAATGTACAATACGATATTGAAAAACTTATAAATGATTTAATAAAAACAAATACATTTGATGATAATGCAACTTTCATTTGGGGTGGAGGAGAGCCAACAATAGTTAAAAATTTTAACAAGCTTATAAATGTGATTATAAAAGCTCTTCCAAATTCTAAACATAAAGTTTTATCAAACTCTGTAAAGTTTTCAAGGCACATAAAAAACCTTTTGAATTCTGGTAGAATTGATCTTGTTACTAGCATTGATGCAGGTAGTGAAGAGACTTTTTTAAAGATTAGAGGAAAGAACAGAATTTATCAGGTTCTTGAAAACTTATATAGGTATTCAAAAAAATGTCCAGAAAAAGTTGTAATAAAATATATTTTTACTGAAGGCAACCTAGAATTAAATGAAATTATAAAATTTGTAGCTAAAATAAGGAAAATGAACTTGACGAAGAATGTTTTTCAAATAAGCACCGATTTTAATGATGAAACTATTAATGTAAAACAACTTCAGCTTATAGTATCAATGTATGGATTTCTTATTGAAATAGGTGTGAGAATAATTTTTTTAGATGATTTAGTTATTAATAGACTTAGGCAAATTAATAAAAAAGATAAAGTTTCTATCGAAAATTTTTTAGAAGAAAACAACATTAATAACCCAATTGCTAAACCAGAAGATTATGAATCTGTTAACATATGGGGAGCTGGTTGGAACACTAAATTTCTTCTTGAAAGGACTGACTTTTTTAAGCAGGTAAAAGTTGAAAATATAATTGATGATACTCCCGAAAAAATTAATACATTTTTTGCAGGTCATAAAATAAAATCTAGCAAAGATATAAATTTTAGATCGACTAACCTAGTTGTATCTGCTGTCCAGGGCTACCCAAGAATTTATTTAAAAGCGCTTGAGATGGGTGTCAGTGATCAAATAATAATAAATAAAATTTTATTGTAATGGGTTAAAAAAGATGAAAAAACAATCCAATTGGAGTAAGAGTAGCTGGAAAAATTATCCAATAAAACAACAGCCAGATTGGGGGAACAAAAAAAAGCTAAAAGAAAACTTAGATATAATCTCGAAACTTCCATCGATCGTATTTGCAGGTGAAACAAGATTATTATTACAAGACCTACGACAGATTTCTAAGGGTAAAGGGTTTTTATTACAGGTTGGAGATTGCTCAGAACAATTTAGCTATTGCAACGGGCCAAGAATTCATAATCTTATAAGAATATTTTTTCAGATGGCTCTCATTCTAAGTAATAAAGGTAAGAATAAAATAATTAAAGTAGGGAGAATTGCAGGGCAATATGCTAAACCTCGTTCCTCAAATTTTGAAATGATAAATGGGAAAAAGATTTTTTCTTATCGAGGTGATATGGTGAATAGTTTTGATCCTAAGGCCCAGCACAGAAAACCTGACCCTGCTAGATTAGTGGAAGGATATTTTAGATCTACTGCGACATTAAACCTTGTTCGGGCATTCATTGGTGGAGGATACGGTGGCCTTAGTTTAGCTAGAGATTGGAAAAAGCATTTTTTCTCGGAAAGCAAAATTATGAATAAGTATGATTCATTTCTAAGCGTTATTGAAAAAGATTACGATTATGAAATCGAGAAAAAAATTTATGATAACTCTCCATTGAATAATAGAATA
This sequence comes from Fidelibacterota bacterium, assembly GCA_002694025.1. The sequence continues at coordinate 4,426 of NZKX01000046.1, forward strand.
TATATTTCACATGAGGGATTACTTCTTGACTATGAGGAGGCTCTTACACGCATAGATACTACATCAGGTAAATGGTATGCCTCCAGTGCACATATGCTTTGGATTGGAGATAGGACGAGACAATTGGAAAATGCCCATATTGAATTTATGAGTGGAATTAATAACCCACTTGGCATCAAAATCGGCCCAGACCATAATTTAGATGAAATTGAAAAAATTATTTATAAACTAAATCCTAATAATATTGCTGGCCGAATCACTATTATTACAAGATTTGGTGCAGGTAAAATTAAAAAATATTTTTCTAAATTGATTAAAAGCATTAATTCTGGAGGATATAACGTCGTATGGTGTTGTGATCCTATGCATGGTAATACAAAAATCATTAATAATATAAAGACTAGGCATTTTTTGGATATTTTTGAAGAAATAAAACTCTTTAAACAAATATGTCATGCAGAAAATATCTATCCTGGAGGATTGCACCTAGAAATTACTCCCGATAATGTAACTGAGTGTTTAGGAGGCCCTAGTGATCTTATACCAAGTGATTTAGATATAAATTATGAAACAAAATGTGATCCCAGAATTAATGGCGCTCAAGCTGTAGAATTAGCTTTGCAGATTAAGGATCTATTCAATGCCTAGAACGACAGTTGCTTTAATAGATACTAATTTTTCTTCTTTACCTATTTATGACTATCTANTGCAAATGAAATATAAGGTTTTTGTCGTAGGAAATAACCCAAATGATTATNTAGCTAAAATTTCGCATAACTATATCAACATNGACTATAAGGATACTAGCCTATTAGCAAGGTTTTTAATTAANAATAATATAAACTTTATAGTGCCTGGTTGTAATGATGTATCCTATAATTCTTGTTCATTAGTAAAAGAATACAAGCAATATATAGGAATCGAAAATAAAGTAGTTACAGATACTATAAATAAAAAAAATAAATTTAAGGATTTTTGTTTACAAAATAATATTCCCACACCAAGAAAAATATTACCAAGCCAATTAAAAAAAAATCTCCCGGCAATGTTTAAACCAACTAATTCATTTAGTGGCAGAGGCATATATAAAATAAGTACAAGTAATTTTAAAAATAGAAAAAAGATCGAGTCTGAAGCAAAAAAATATTCTAGCGAAAAAAAAATATTAATTGAAGAATTCTTATCTGGACAACTTTACAGCCATTCTGCTTTTATAAGAGATAAACGAATAACTTATGATTTTTTTGTTGAAGAGCATTGTATTACTAATCCTTATGCTGTCGACACTAGCACGATAGCCTTTAATATACCTGAAGAAGTGAAAAATAGGGTAAGAAGAGACATCGAGAAAATAGTCGAAAAGCTTAGTCTTATTGATGGTTTGATTCATTCACAATTTATTTTTCGAAAAGATGACTATTCAATAATTGAATCAACTCGCAGGTGCCCAGGAGATTTATATGCTTTGCTTATTAAGAAAGCAACAGGTTTTCCATATTCAGAATATTATACTAATACGTATATTAATCGCCAAAGTAAGGGATACAAAAAGAAAGTTGCAGATAAGTTTGTTTTAAGACATACAATTTCTTCAACAAAGAGTGTATCACTAAAATATTTAAAGTTTAAGGAATCAATTCCAATAAATGAATTATACTTTTTTGAGATATGTGGTTCAATTACAAAAAGCAGTTTAAATGGGAGAATTGGAGTGGTTTTTTTCATCTTGGAATCTCTAGAAGAATTAAAAAGAATAATAAATAAAATAAAAAGAAGAGAATTATATGAATTTTATTAGTTTGTTAAACCTAATTATGCTTTAAACATTAATATTTTTATTTAAAATGAGTTCGAATAAAAAAAAACTTTCAATTATATTTCCAGTTTACCAAAACTTTGAAAACTTACCTTTTTTGCAAGAAGAAATCAGAGGTTTTCAAAAAAAAGTAGATGGGTATGAATTTGAATTTATTTTTGTTGATGATGGATCTACAGATAATTCTTTTGATCAGCTTATTGAAATTAAAAAGAATCTGGGACATAGGGTAAAGCTTATAAGACTATCTGAAAATTTCGGTCAATTCCCAGCAGTTATTTGTGGTTGGAATCATGCAACGGGAGATTTGATTGGAAATATTTCATCTGATCAGCAAGATCCGTTGATTACGTTTAAAAAAATGCTAAAATTAATTGATAAGGATAATAAGATAGTTTTAGCATGCAGAGAGAATAGGGATGATGGGTTTTTTATTAACCAAATTTCAAAGATATTCTATTTTTTTATAAATACTTTTATCATTTCAAATTATCCAAGAACAGGATGTGATCTTACTTTATTTACTGCTGAGGTAAAAAATTATCTCCTAAATAAAGATGAGAGGGGTAATCAAGCTTTACCGATGCTTATTCGTTCGGGTTTTGCATATAAAAGTATTAATTATAAGAGGAGAAAGCGTACCAAAGGAAAAAATCAGACTAAATTTTTAAAAAGAATAACACTATTAATAGATGTTGTAATATCAAATTCTTATTTACCGATAAGATTAATTAGCTTTACTGGATTACTTTTAGGTTTACTAGGCATTATTTTTGGATTATTTATAATTATAGATAGACTAAATAATATCTCGAATAACACATTTATGGGTTATGCTTCTATTATATCTGTTGTTTCAATTTTATCAGGTGTAATACTTCTGTCTTTGGGCATTACAGGTGAGTACTTTTGGAGGCTTATGGAAAATATAAAAAAACCAAACATTTATTCTATTAAAAAGCGAATAATTGATTAAAAGATATTTTTTTTTGCATATTTAAGCAGGGTTATTCAATTTTAGTTATAAACCCTGAGTAGATTGATCCTAAAATGAATAGAATTAGATTGTTGGAAACTTTAAAAAAAAATTACGTATGCAAATCTTTTTATCCTTTACTTGTAAGCTTTTTATTAATTCTTACTTTTTCAATCTGGTCTAATCCTTCTCTAAAGCCGCATATTTCAGGTGATGGTTATGGTTATTGGTCGATAGCGGAGGATTTTACTATCAAAGAGGCATCCATAAGACCTTTTTTATTTCCGCTAATACTAAAAGTAATTATCAATTTTTCCCCTGATAATTGGCAATTTTACTTTACACTTTTTCAATTGATTTCACATTCCTTGATTTCGTCATTTTTATTCCTAATTTACAAAAAATGCTCATTTAGTGATTTTTCTGCATTTATTTGTACGCTAGCTATTGGGTTTAATCCAAATTTGATATATTACTCCTCATGTTTATTAGCTGATATTTTGTTGGCAATTCTAACTACTATATCCTGGTTTTTCCTATTTTATATAAATAGCAGAGAAGAATGGAATAAAAATTTAATGTACTTGCTAAGCTTTTTTTGTGGTCTTTGCATAGTTACAAAACCTGTTGCATTACTCATGATATTTCCAATTTTTCTCTCAATGATAATAGTAAAAAATATATCGATAGAGTTTTTAAAAATTTTACCTTTGTTTATAATAATAAACTTTTCTTTTCATATAATTTGGGAAACATACAAAAATCAGCATCATGAAGAAAAAACGATTGTTAAGAGTGATTTAATATTTGGTGCGATAAATTGGACAGCAATTAAATCTGGCTTAATAGAGAAAGGCCGCAATACTCCTTTATATAATATACTTTTGGAGCGAAATCAGATTGAAAGAGCAAAAAAATTAAAAACTGTTTTTTCATACACTATGGATGAAAATCCTGAATTCTTGGTTGTTTTTAGATCACTACATGATAATTGGGCTATTAAAAGTGATAATGAATTTGCTAAAAAGGTTTTTAAAGATTCGCCTTTGGAGATTCTTCTTTTTTCAGCCATGAAATGGCACTCATTCTTTACTAAAAGAGGTTATAGCCCACCATATGGTTCATTTCCTAAAATGCCTAGAATTGTAAAAATTATATATGTTAAGCTTTATGCATACTTATATAGACCATTTTTATTATTTCTTTTGATTGGTTCAGTAGTTTTGCTACTGTCAACAACCAATAAAAATCTTTTATACTCATCATTTTTTATAATCCTATATGCTAGTGCTGTGGTTAATTTTGCCTCAGCATCAGCTTCAGAATTTGCGAGGTACAGAGTCTGGATTGAATATATTATGTGGTTTTGTGCTTTTTATCCTATTGGATTTTTTCTTACATTCTTACAAAAATATAGAAAAACATTGGGCATTTTAAAATTAAATGAATGAATTTTAAACTTGGATTATAAAGGTTTTAGAATATGCATACTAGGCTAATTAAATGATTAGAATGAAAAATTTATTTTCAATTATAATTTTCTTTTGCCAATTTATTTTTTGTAAAGAACTAGAAATAGGAAAAAAAATTCCGCTCACTGAACATGTTTTAATAGACACTTATGGAAATTCTCTAAAATTACAAGATATTAAGGGTAAAAATGGTACACTTGTAATTTTCTCTAGTAATACATGCCCATGGGTCATTCGATGGGAGGGTAGATATGTTCAGATCTCAGAAAAATACAAAAAAAAGGGTATTAGTATTATTGCTGTCAACTCAAATGTATCAAGGTTTGACGGTGATGAGAGTATAGAAAAAATGTTATCCCATGCCAAAAAAAGCAATTATAATTTTACATACGCGCAAGATCAAAAAGCAAAATTAGCATATGCATTTGGTGCAACAAAAACTCCTCATGTCTACCTTTTTGATAATAAAGACAAACTTGTTTATCGTGGCGCCATCGATGATAATGCTCGGGAAGCTTATAATGTAAAAAAACCATATCTATTAAATGCAATAGATCAATTACTAGCAGGAAAGAAAATAAAAAAACCAATTAGCAAAGCAATTGGGTGTTCAATAAAATTTTAAAGAAGAATGGAACAGATTTACTATTTTATTATTGTTGGTGCCTTATTATTTGAATTTTGTTTATCTACAATAAGCGCAATTCTTAACATGAAAAATATATCAAAGGTGGTTCCTGATGGGTTTCAAGATTACTATGATGAAGAGAAGTATGCCAAGTCTCAATCATATTTAGAAGACAAAACAAAGTTGGGTTTATTTTCTAGTACTTTCAGTCTTATGCTTATACTCATTGTGATTCATTTTGGTTTATTTGGAAGTTTGGATGAGTTTGTTCGCTCTAATTCAACACACTATATTTTTTCAGGTTTACTATTCTTTGGGATACTATTTTTTATTAATGATATCCTTAATTTACCTTTTTCCCTTTACAACACATTTGTCGTAGAGGAAAAGTATGGATTTAACAAAACTTCAGTAAAAACATATGTTATAGATAAAATTAAAGGCTATGGTTTAGTAATTGTTCTTGGAAGTATGATAATGACACCAATTCTATATTTTTTTAATACTTTTCAAGAAAATGGATGGTGGATTGCTTGGGCTTTAATCACTGCTTTTATGATTGCTGTCCAGCCTTTATTTGTTCATGTTATTGCACCGATGTTCAATAAATTTACTCCTTTAGAAGAGGGTGAGCTTAAAGCAGCAATTGAGGAGTTTGCGAATAAAGTTAGTTTCCCAATAGGGAGGATAGACATTATGGATGGTAGTAAAAGGTCTTCTCACTCTAATGCATATTTCAGCGGATTTGGAAAATCTAGGAGAATAGCTCTCTTTGATACTCTAATAGACAAACACTCTACAGAAGAAATTGTATCTGTCGTAGCTCATGAAATTGGTCACTATAAGAAGAAGCACATAATATCAGGCACTATTTTAGGTATTATTGAAACAGGTATAATGCTTTTTATTTTCAATATCTTCATGAATGATATTGAATTATTTTCTGTGTTCTCAGCTAAAGAAATTTCGGTTCATTGTGGCTTAGTATTTTTTAGTATGTTATATTCACCAATAAGCTTACTGACTTCCATTTTTACTACTGCGTTGAGTAGAAAAAATGAATTTGAAGCTGACGCATATGCATTAGAAACTACCAAAAAAGTTGAGCCGCTTGTTTCAATGTTAAAAGGCCTATCTGCCAGCAACCTATCGCATTTAACTCCACATCCTTTAATGGTTTTTCTTTCTTATAGCCACCCCCCTGTAATAGACAGGATAGCTGCTGTACAAATGAAATAAAAATTATTTAAAAATTTTACTTGTTTAGTTCCTAATTCTTTAAAATTTATAAATTATATAGATTCTTATAACCACTTTTACCCTTTATAGTTATCACAAAAGTTTTTGCCTTGTCGAATGATCAAAATGATTTTGCAAGAATAGAATTTATGACATCAAACCCTTTTTCATATTATTACTTACTTTGAAAAACAAAAAAGCCAAAAAGTATACGGCCTCTTGCGTTTTCCTGCTGCAGAAATAAAAAATAAGTATCCTCTAATTTTAGGAATCAATGGTAGTAAAAACTGAGCTAATCACCATTTAGAATACTTGGCCATGTTTAGACAAAATGGTTTTGCAACATTGGTTATATAAAGTTTTAACAGTTGAAATATGTATATTCAACCGTTGGAGATTAGACAAAAGTTACAATAGCCATTATGATCTTAGATTCATACAATGTATTGGAAGTGCTTGGACTATATAAAAGGATTGACAAGGATAATGCTGCTATAACTAGATGGAGTTTAGGCGGTGAGGTAGCACTTTTTTCATCATAAGAGCCTTGATTGAAGCTATAGGTGCAAAAGAGAGGTCCAGAGCCCATCTCGCATTTTATCTGCCCTGTTTGGTTTAATAAGATTTATTAAGGTTTTTTAAAGCACCAATTCATAAATTGGTATTGGAAAATGATGATTGTGTTACAGCGAGTGCTTGTGAAGATTTAGTTTAGAATTTAATCAGTAATGGTGTTGATATTGGAATTGCTGTATATGAGAATGCTCATCATGGATTTGATATATTAGGGTTGCCAGCAAAAGAAAAAAAGGATTTGCAACGGTTGATTGCCACTTTAGAATGAGATCTAAGGGAGAACCTTTAATGAATTTTTTTGATATCCCTATTGTAACACCATTTAGTTAGAAAGTTGCCTTAGGTTTGTGTGCTAAACGTGGCCCTACAATTGGTGGGAACCCCTACGCAAGACAAGAGTCGTTTAAATTTGCTTATCAATTTATAAAAAAACACGTATTTGAAGATCTCATTCTATAATTTGTAAGTATTATTTTACAATTGTGGTTAAATATTTTTAATATTTGATATGGAAAATCCTGCCTTATATTTATGGATACCCATAATAATAGTTTCTATTTTGAGTATAGTTAAGTTAATCAATAAGGGTGGTCCGAACGGGAAGCCCTGGATTAGAATTGAAAAGGTAAAAGATAATGAATAATCACTTATCGATGCGATCTGGTAATCCAGCTCTTCAGGCATCAACATTTAAAAAACATCTTACATCTTCAGTTGAAAGTAAAATGACCCTATCTGGCACTGTCAATAAAACAGGTATTTCATTGCTTTTAGTAATCATTAGTGCTGGTTATACTTGGGGAAACCCTGCAATGCATGCTATGATGTTTCCTGCTGGAATCGTTGGTTTTATTTTAGCGCTTGTAACAGTATTTAAACCAACTATTGGACATGTTACAGTACCTGCATATGCAATAGCACAAGGTATACTTTTAGGTGTCATTTCTATGTATTTTAATGCAATGTATCCAGGTATTGTTGTTCAGGCAGTTTTTCTTACTTTTGGTACTCTGGGTGCTTTGCTCTTGGCATACAAGTCTGGTTTAATTGCAGCAACAGAAAATTTTAAACTAGGTGTTGCTGCTGCAACAGGAGGTATAGCTATCCTCTATTTCATCAATTTCATCATGGGTTTTTTTGGATCTGGTGTTGGTATTATTTCTAGTAATAATATGATGGGTATATTGTTTAGTGGATTTGTAGTTGTAATTGCAGCACTAAATCTTGTCTTAGATTTTGACTTCATTGAAGAGGGTGCTGAAATGGGCGCTCCCAAGTACATGGAGTGGTACGGGGCTTTTGGATTACTTGTCACTTTAATTTGGCTATATCTAGAAATATTAAGATTACTAGCTAAGCTGCAAAGTAGGAGATAATAAAAAAATACCATTTTTGACCAACTTCGTTCTAACTTAAGTGATGAATGATCCGCTTATCACCAATGATGCGGTCGTTTTTGGCCTTCTAATTGGCATCCTTGCCTTAGTATTTATATCTTCGGAGAGCAAACATCCGGTTTGGATAACAATTTATAAATATGTACCTACTTTACTGCTCTGCTATTTCATTCCATCTCTTTTTAATTCAGCTGGAATCATTTCAGGGGAAAAATCTAAGTTATATTTCGTTGCATCTAGATACTTATTGCCCTCAAGCTTAGTATTACTTACTGTAAGCATTGACATTCCAGAAATTAAAAAGTTAGGAGCAAAAGCGATTGTTATGTTTTTAACAGGCACATTTGGAATAATCTTTGGAGGTCCAATTTCCATTATCATTATTTCTTTTATTGCACCTAATATTATCCATGGTGCTGGTATTGAAGAGGTTTGGAGAGGACTGACTACAGTTGCAGGAAGTTGGATTGGAGGAGGAGCAAATCAGGCTGCTATGAAAGAGGTCTTCAATGTTGAAGATGCAATTTTTTCTTCTATGATAGCAGTTGATGTTATTGTAGCAAACTTGTGGATGGCTATTCTACTGTATGGAGCAGGTAATAATAAAGTAGATAAATGGTTCAATGCTGATTCTTCTTCTATAAAAAAGCTTAAGGAAAAAGTTGAAAAACATCGATTAGCAATATCAAAAATACCAAATCTTAATGATACAATAAAAGTCTTCACAGTTGGTTTTGGAATTACTGCAATTGCCCATTTTGGCGCAGATTATATTGCTCCGCTTATAAATGAAAAGGCTCCCAATTTAAATAAATTTAGTTTAACCTCTAAATTTTTTTGGCTTATAGTACTTTCAACATCTATTGCCCTTGCCTTTTCTTTTACAAAAGTGAGAGAAATTGAAGCTGTCGGTGCTTCTAGATATGGGAGTGTATTCATTTACATTTTAGTCGCCACAATTGGAATGAAGATGAATATTATGGCTGTTTTTTCCAATCCAGGATTTTTCTTAATTGGTTTAATTTGGATGTCTTTTCATGCAGGGCTATTAATTCTAATGGCAAAATTAATAAAGGCACCTTTTTTCTTTTTGGCAGTCGGAAGTCAGGCAAATGTAGGAGGAGCCGCATCCGCTCCGATAGTAGCATCGGCTTTTCATCCATCTCTTGCACCCGTTGGAGTATTATTGGCTGTTCTGGGGGACGCGCTTGGTACATATGGAGCATGGCTTTGTGGCGTATTGATGCAGGTAACAGCCTCCTGAATCAGGTATTATGATGTCTGAACTGATGAAATATTAATTCAAGAAGAAGTAATGAATTAATATAATATTAGATAAAAAAATGGAATATATGGAATAGCATGAGGAAATTTTATTACAATCCAAATAAAATATCGTTTATTTAATGATGAACAGCAATCTAAACTTTTTAAACGTATCACCATCAATTGATCTTAGGTCTCCCAAAGAATTCAAAAAAGGTACCATCCCAAATAGTGTTAATCTTCCCATTTTAAATGATGATGAATATCATGAAATTGGCAAAACATTTAGATCAAAAGGCAGAAAAGCTGCCATTGATCTTGGATATAAAATTATTTCTGATGTAAAAAAAGCAGAACGAATTGAATCTTGGATTAAATATATCAATAGTCATGATAATTGTTTTATTTTTTGCTTTCGAGGAGGACTAAGATCAAAAATTGCATATAATTGGATTAAACAAGAAGGAGTTTCTGTTGAAAGATTAGAGTTTGGCTATAAGAACTATAGACAAAATGTACTTATGATGCACCAAGACATCAAAAATTACATGGAGAGATGGATTATTTTAGGTGGTTATACTGGGTCAGGTAAAACAGATCTAATCAAAAATTATAAACAGAGTATTGATCTTGAATTTATTGCCAATCACAGAGGATCAGCTTTTGGTAAGGCCGGTGGTGAGCAGCCTTCTCAATCAAATTTTGAAAGTTTAGTTTCTGAGCAATATCTACTTAAGCAAAACTCAGAATTTCTTTTAATGGAGGATGAAAGCAGGTTTATTGGGAGAGCACAACTACCTGGGAAATGGTATGATAAAATGCAAAGCTCAGAAATTATTTTATTAGAATCAGATTTAGAAACAAGAGCTACAAATATCTATTTTAATTATGTTAAAAATCCGGGAAAATCGAAGCTGAAAATGATTGAATTGCAGTCTTATTACTTATCAGCTTTGGGTAAGATTAGGAAAAGATTAGGTGATAATAATTATAAAACGATCAAGAATATTTTAAATAATGCTTTTGACAATAA
>NZKX01000109.1 GCA_002694025.1 Fidelibacterota bacterium
TTCAAAATTATCATTTTGTTACAAGTATGCGGTGTAACATTTTGATCCATATAAAGCAAAAAGCCCCTTGCCGGGGCTCTTTCATAGAAAAAAAAGTATGATTAAGTATTTTTTATAAATCCATTATTTTATGAAAGTGTAATGGATTTTCTGCATCAGCAATAATTATTCTTGGAGCAATAACTTCTTTACCAGAGCCAGACCCGGGAATCACAACATATATAAAGTGTCCATCCTGGAAAGGACTTTCTAAAATACTTTGATTAAATAGATGATACCATTCTACCATTCCAGCATCTCTACCCTCTGGACAATTATCACACTGTATATTTCCTTCATTGTCTAATTCAGGTAAATATTCATCGTCCTGAAATAGAGAACCATCATGATTTCCGAAAACTGAAACCCATTTTTGACCGATACTATCATTGTTAAATGTTGTAAAATGTTTTAAATCATTATATGCTTCGGTCGTATCTGAATAGCTCCCTACTTGAATATTAAATTTGTCCTGACCTGGTAATCTGCCTCTACCTTCTAGTTTAGAAGTAAGCTCATAAAAATTTTTGGCCTGTGTTAGAAGTTTATCTATCTCTTGAATACTTTTTTGAGCTTTTCCTTCTTCCATTAAATTAGAAAGCCTTGGAGCAGCAGTAGCAACAAAGGTAGACATCATAGCAGTAATGACAGCAAACTCAGCTATAGATTGACCTTGAATGGAAAAAAAAGATTTTAAAAATCTTTTATTTATTTTCTTTATGATATTTAGTAATGATTTCACAATACATAGGATGCAAAGTCTATACCAAAAAAATTTAAAATAGTTTTTCCAGTCTATAAACTATGCAATAATAACAAAAGGTTACAGTAACATTTTGTTACTTTTGCATACATTTAATTCATTTTAATAATGAAATAGCGAGAAAATTTTTTTTAATAACGTATCAATATGTTACGCACATCAACCGCGAGAAAGTGCTTCATACATGTCCCAAATAGGTAGGAAAATTGATAAAGCTAGTGTCAAAATGAATACTCCCATTACAACAGTAATTATGGGCTCGAGTGTGGCTGTTAATTTTAAAACTTTATCTTGAACCTCTGCGTCTGTCATATCTCCAATTTCTTTTAGCATGTCATCCATTGCTCCTGCTTCTTCTCCAACTTGGATCATTTTCAAAACATGATTTGGAAAAATATCTAATGTATGTGAGGTAATAGAGACTGCTACCTTTTTCCCCATTTGCACATCCTTATACACTTTTGCTAATCTCTCTTCGATAAAAGCATTACCCGCTGTTTTCCCGGCAATTTCTAATGCATCTAAAATCGGCACCCCTGTTCTATCTAGAGTGTCTAATACATGACAAAATCGTGAAATTGCCATTTTTTGAGCAATCGGACCGAAAACAGGTAGGTCGAGTAAAATTTTATGCCACTGATATAGCCCTGCATTTGTTTTCAAAGTCCTCCATATCGCAATAACTAAAATCAATATGCCAAAGACAACAAACTGCCAATAATCTGTAAAGAACTGATTGATCCCAAGGAGTATTCTTGTTGGAGTCGGAAGGTCTATTTTAGTATTTGCAAAAAGTGTTGAAAACCTAGGTAAAATATATGTTACAGCGAAAATACCAACTAGAATTGTGATACCAACTACAATCGATGGATATCTTATCGCTTGAGTAATTCCCATCCTGAGCTTCAAATCATGTGCAATAAAGTCAGCAAGTTGGAAGAGAACTTTATCTAATACCCCAGCGCTTTCTCCAGCTTTAATAATATTTACAAACATGGAATTAAAAACTTTAGGATGTTTGCGCATTGACTTCGAAAGTGAAAGTCCATTTGATACATCATCAATAACTTTATCTATTGTTTTTTTTAGCAGTGCATTTGTTTTGTTTGAATGAACAGAGTCTAATGCATCTACCAATGGTACTCCTGCCTTCAACATTACAGAAAGCTGTCTTGTAAAGTTATAAATGTCTTCTGGTGGAACTTTTTCAAACAAATCAATTTGAGTGTCCAATAAAGAGGTTGTCTTCTTTTTGACAGAAATTGGTTTTAAACCCATTTTCTCAAGTTGATCTAGAGCTGCATTTTGTCCCTGAGCTCTTAATTCACCTCGTACAATCCCAGTAGTGTCATTAGTAGCTATATAGGAAAATGAGGAACTTTTTTCAGCCATCTTTACTAATATTGTGTTGAGTTAATTTTCTATATAAGGTCATTCTACTTATGCCAAGTTGTTGAGCGGCTGTACTCATGTTCCAGTTTGATCTTTCCAGTCCTGCCTTAATAGCAATTTTCTCTAACTCTTTCAAAGTCATAGGACTATTAATTTTTGAAAGTACGGATTCATTCACAATTGCTGCCTGATCTTCTTCATCATTATTCAACTTTACATCTGAATCATCTTTATTAGTAAGTTGGTTACTATCTTCAGGACTTATTTGAGTATTCGTATCCGCGTTTTTATTTAAAACGCTATCAATATTTTCTAATCTAATAAGAGGGTTATCATGTATTAGTACAACTCTCTCTAATGTATTTTCCATTTCTCTGACATTCCCAGGCCAATCATACTCAACAAGTCTTTTCATTGCATTATGAGAAATAAAATCTACAGAAATATTGTGCTTCTTTTTTAAACCCTTTAAAATGGTCAATACGGTAGGAGCTATATCTTCTTTTCGTTCTCTCAATGGTGGTATTGTGATAGGAAAAACATTTATTCTATGATATAAATCTTGTCTAAATGATCCCTCTTTAATTTTACTATCTAGAGGTTGGTTCGTAGCAGAAATAATTCTCACATCAATTTTAATCGTTTCTGCGCCTCCTACTCTTTCAATCTCTCCACTCTCCAGTACCCTTAAAACTTTTGCTTGAAGCGATGGACTCATATCTCCAATTTCATCTAAAAATATACTTCCTGAGTTTGCTGCTANGAANTTTCCATCTTTTCTTTCGTGGGCNCCGGTAAANGCCCCTTTTTCATGTCCAAATAGTTCACTTTCTAACAGCTCAGAAGGAATAGCAGGACAGTTTACAGCTATGTTTGGCCGATCCCGCCTGAGACTTATATTGTGAAGAGTATCCGCAATTAGATTCTTACCCGTTCCACTTTCTCCATACAATATTGTTGTAACATCTTTTGTTTTAATCTGTGACATCAAATGGTAAATATTTAGCATTTTATCTGAGTAGCCTACTATTTTTTCAAAACCTCTTCCTGAAAAATGACGTACGGAAGTTTTTGGAGCTTGTTTTTTAAAGTCATGAAATCTTTTAGCAGATTTCAATAAATCAGATAGGTGATCTACTTTTGAAAATTCAGGCTCGAAGTACCCAAACAAACCCATTCCTACATCATCAAGAATCGTTTTCTTTCTTTTTTCGGATCTTACTAAGGTTATAATGGGAATCATTCGGTTTGTTTTGAACACCTCTCTAATAAGTCTTGAGGGGGTCATCAAAGGAAGTTCGTCTTCTATAATAACTGCGTCGAAATCTCCAGATTGAACTGCACTAATAGCAATCATTCCATTTTGTACATGATCAAGATTTATCCCTTTTTCTTTCACTCCTGGTAGAATACTTTTAGTACCGTTGACGTATAAGACGTTAATCATAAAACTATTTTACTTGTGCCTAAAGTTTCATACACTTCAGAAATCGTAGTATCTCCCCTGTTAATCTTTACTAAACCATCTTCAAGTAAGGTTGACATACCATTATCTCTAGCCTGTTTCCTGATTTTATAGCCTGGCTCTTGATTTAAAACTAATTCTGATATTTGAGCATCCATTAGCAATAGTTCATAAATTCCAATCCTGCCTTTGAAACCTGTATTGCGACAAGCCAGACAACCTTTACCTTTAAAAAATTGAATTTCGGTATCAACATTTAATCCTATCATTTCTAATTCATTAATGGGAGGATCATACTCCATTTTACATTCTTGGCAGATACGTCTTACTAGCCTTTGTGCTAAAATGCCTTTGACTGTAGAGGCAATTAAAAATGGCTCAACATTCCAATTGAGCAATCTTGTAAAACCTGAAGCGGCATCATTTGTATGAATTGTACTAAAAACTAAATGGCCTGTGAGAGCTGCTCTAATGCCTAATTCAACTGTTTCTTCATCCCTAACCTCACCAACCATAATAATATCGGGATCTTGACGCAGTATGGAACGAAGAGCTGAAGCAAAAGTTACACCGGATTTAATATTAATTTGCGCTTGATTAATGTTATCAAGGTCATATTCAACAGGGTCTTCGACTGTAACTATATTTACATCAGGCGACTCAAGTTTATTTAAAGTAGAATACAAAGTAGTTGTTTTCCCGCTTCCAGTTGGACCCGAAACTAAGATAATACCTTCACCACCAATAAGCATAGTGTTAAAACGTTCTTCACATTCTGGCTCGAACCCTAGTCCCCCAAACGAGTGTAATGCATCTGAAATATTTAAAAGCCTTAACACTGTTTTCTCGCCATATAGGGTTGGATAAGTTGAAATCCTAAGATCAAGCCTTCCTTGATTAGAGTTAAATAAAATTCTTCCATCTTGAGGCCTCCTAGTTTCAGCAATATCCATATTTGCCATTATTTTCAACCTGGAGACTAGAGCGGTATGTATTCCGCTAGGTAAAGTTTGAAAATCCTGCAATCGCCCATCGATTCTAAACCGCACCCTAATATCATTTTCTCGAGCTTCAATGTGAATGTCTGAGCAATTATATTTCTGACTTTGGGAAATAATGCTATCCACCAACTCTACAACCTTGCTTTCATCAAAAAAATCTGTGATCTTTGTTGCTTCAACATCTCCAGAACTCTCGCCTACAAAACTTGATATACCATAGTGCAGATCAATTGAGTTCTCAATTTCTATCATAGAAGCTAAGATTAACTCCACCTTCATGCCTGTAACTTCTCTGGCAAGATTTATTGGCTTTAAATCCAGAGGGTCAGATACTGCTATAGTTAGAGTGTTATCTAATTTAAAAAGAGGTAAAAAAGCTTTCGATCTTATTTGACTCTCAGAAAATAAACTCATTAATGATTTATCTATTTTAAAATAGCCTAGCGAAAGGAATGGCACCTTAAATTGATGACTCAAATAAAAGTAAAGTTCTTTCTCATTCAAAAAACCATTTGAGATGAAAATTTGACCTAAATACTCAGGGTTTT